>NZ_CP079818.1:1800000-2100000 GCF_019334725.1 Neisseria perflava
TTTGCCATGCTCGCCATCTACATCATGAGCCTGTTTTTGCTCTATTCTGCAGACGGGCAAGAGTTCGGCCAATTGGAAAACAAAACCATCCATACCGTTTTGGGCTTTGCCCTGTTATGGATTATCGCCGTATTCAAGCCGCAAACGGCCGCCAAAGTTGCCCTGCCTGTTTATATCGTCGGCGTATTACTGCTGATTGGCGTCGAAGTTGCCGGCGTTACCGTCAACGGTTCGACCCGTTGGCTGAGCCTAGGTTTTACCCGTATCCAACCTTCCGAAATCATGAAAATCGGTATTCCCATGACTGTCGCGTGGTATTTCCAACGCTATGAAGGCCGTCTGAAATGGATACATTATATTGTCGCCCTCGTGCTGATTCTTGTTCCTGTCGCCCTGATTTTGAAGCAGCCCGACCTCGGTACGGCCGCGCTGATTATGGCTTCGGGCATTTTTGTCATCTTTTTTGCCGGATTGCCCTGGAAAGCCATTTTTGCCGCTATTATTGCCTTTGTGGCCGCCCTGCCGCTCTTGTGGAACTACGGCATGCACGACTACCAGAAAACCCGCGTCCTTACCTTGCTCGACCCGACCAAAGACCCGTTGGGTGCAGGCTACCACATCATCCAATCCATGATTGCCATCGGCTCGGGCGGCGTATGGGGTAAGGGCTGGCTCAACGGCACACAAACCCATTTAGACTATATTCCCGAATCAACGACTGACTTTATTTTCGCAGTATTCGGCGAAGAGTTCGGTCTGATCGGCAATATCCTTTTGCTGCTGGTTTACCTTATCATTCTGGCACGCGGATTGTGGATTGCCGCACAAGCGCAATCCCTTTACAGCCGTACTTTGGCAGGTGCATTGACCATGACCTTCTTCTGCTACGCCTTTGTAAACATGGGCATGGTCAGCGGTATTTTACCCGTTGTCGGCGTCCCCCTCCCCTTGGTCAGCTACGGCGGTACGGCTACGCTTTCTATCATGGTGGTGCTGGCCCTATTGATGGGTATCGCCAACGAACATAAAAACCTCCGCCGTCGTAATATGGACAACGACGATCTGACTGAAAGTAAGGAATAATATGGAATTAGGTGTAGAAATCGGCAAACTTCTCGTTGCACTTCTTGTACTGATCAACCCCTTCAGCGCACTCTCGATTTATCTTGACCTGACGCAAGACCACAGCACCAAAGAAAAACGCAGAATTGCGCGTACTGCCGCATTAGCCGTTTTCATCGTGATTGTCGTCTTTGCACTGAGCGGCGGTATCTTGTTGAAAGTACTCGGCATCAGCGTGGGCTCTTTCCAAGTCGGCGGCGGCATTTTGGTTTTACTGATTGCCATCTCCTTGATGAACGGCAACGACAATCCGGCCAAGCCCAAAATCGATCCTAATTCAGAAGAGCATCACCATGCGCAACAAGTCCGCCGCAATGAAAAAGCCATTGCCGTCGTCCCCATTGCCATTCCGATTACCATCGGCCCCGGCGGTATTTCTACCGTCATCATTTACTCCTCTGCCGCCAAAAATTACAGCGATATTGCCCTGATTATCATCTCCGGCTTTCTGGTCAGCCTGATTTGCTATCTCATCCTGATCGTTGCCGGACGCATCAGCAAACGCTTGGGCACGACCGGCCTGACCATCCTCAACCGCATTATGGGCATGATGCTTGCCGCCATTTCCGTAGAGATTATTGTTGCCGGATTAAAATCTATTTTTCCCCAACTGGTCGCTTGAAGTACAATCATCACAATAAAAGGCCGTCTGAAACATTTTCAGACGGCCTCATAAAAACATAAAAACAAAGGAGCCCAACCATGTTTCACAGCACCCATGTCTTTACCGGTGAAACCATTTGCCGCCGACCGGCACAAAACTACACCGAATTTACCGACGAATTAAACCGCCTCCAAACCCTTCAGCAAACCTTCGCACAATCAAGCATTATCGAGCGCACCGCCCTCTTACAACAATTTGCCGACAGCCTCACCCAAAACCAAGAACGCCTCGCCGAAATGGTTTGCGAAGAAGTCGGCCGCTGCCTGCATGAATGCCGCGCCGAAATCAGCAAATCCATCGAGCTTATCCGCTACTACGTCCGCCTCGCGCCTGAACTGCTCTCCCATAAAACCATCGCCACCCAAGCCAGCCTCAGCCAAGTCCGCTTCGAGCCTTTGGGCGTTGTTTTGGCAGTCATGCCGTGGAACTATCCTGTTTGGCAGATTTTACGATTTGCCATCCCGGCCCTGTGCGCCGGCAATGCCTGCGCGGTCAAGCCTGCGCCCAGTGTCGCCCGCGTCAGCGAAACCCTCTTCAGCCTCGTCCCCAAAGGTTTGCCGCTTATCGGCGCATGGTTAAGTCATGAAGACACGCTTAAAGCCATCGAAGATACCGATGCCATGGCATTTACCGGTTCGACCCATACCGGCCGCCTGCTGGCCGCACATGCAGGCAAACATCTGAAAAAAACCGTCCTTGAACTGGGCGGCAGCAATCCGTTTATCATCCTGCCCGATGCCGATCTCCAACGCGCAGCCATCGACGCCTGCTATTCACGCTTCCGCGATGCCGGACAATCCTGCAATGCCGCCAAACGCATCGTTGTTACCCAAGATATTGCCGAACAATTTATCCCGCTCTTCCTTGCCGAATGCGCCAAACTGCAAACCGGCAATCCCAAAGACCCGAACACTACCCTTGCCCCGCTTCACCGCGAAGACCTGCGTCAAACCGTACACGAGCAGGTTCAAGATGCGGTTGCACATGGCGCGCAGTGCTTGAGCGGCGGTTATATCCCTGAGGGAGAAAGCTGGTTTTACCCTGCCACGGTATTGGATCAAATCAACCCGAACTGCCGCGTTTGGCACGAAGAAGTCTTCGGCCCAGTTGCCATGATTTTACGCGCCAACAATCCGGATCACGCCGTCGCACTTGCCAACGACACACCTTTCGGCCTCGGCGCCTGTATCTACACAGCCGACACGGCAAATGCATGGCAATACGCCGAAAAAATTCAAGCAGGCTCTGTCTTTATCAACCGCCACACCAGCAGCGATCTGCGCCTACCTTTTGGTGGCGTCAAAGCTTCAGGTTATGGACGCGAGCTATCAGAATTCGGGCTGTACGAATTCGTCAACGTCAAAACCTATTGGCAAAAATAAACTGTTGCATTAACTCAGGCCGTCTGAAAACCCGATTTCAGACGGCCTGAGACCTTTGCAAAATTCCCCAAAATCCCCTAAATTCCTACTAAGACATTTAGGGGATTTTCCATGACCACCTTCTTTCAGCAAACCGTCCAAGCCATGATCGTCAAACACATCGACCGCTTCCCACTATTGAAGTTGGATCAGGTAATTGATTGGCAACCGATCGAACAGTACCTGAATCGTCAAAGAACCCGTTACCTTAGAGATCACCGCGGCCGTCCCGCCTATCCCCTGTTGTCCATGTTCAAAGCCGTCCTGCTCGGACAATGGCACAGCCTCTCCGATCCCGAACTCAAACACAGCCTCATCACCCGCATCGATTTCAACCTGTTTTGCCGTTTTGACGAACTGAGCATCCCCGATTACAGCACCTTATGCCGCTACCGCAACTGGCTGGCGCAAGACGACACCCTGTCTGAACTGCTAAAACTGATTAACCGACAACTGACCGAAAAAAACCTAAAAGTAGAGAAAGCATCTGCCACCGTCATTGACGCCACCATTATTCAGACCGCCGGCAGCAAACAGCGTCAGGCCATAGAAGTCGATGAAGAAGGACAAGTCAGCAGCCAAACCACACCGAGTAAAGACAGCGATGCCCGTTGGATAAAGAAAAGCGGCCTCTACAAACTCGGTTACAAACAACATACCCGTACCGATGCGGAAGGCTATATTGAGAAACTGCACATTACCCCTGCCAATGCCCATGAATGCAAACACCTGTTGCCTTTGTTGGAAGGCCTATCCAAAGGTACGACCGTCTATGCCGACAAAGGCTACGACAGTAAGGAAAACCGGCAACATCTGAAAGAGCATCGGCTGCAGGACGGCATTATGCGCAAAGCCCACCGCAAACATCCGCTGTCGGAAGCACAAACCAAACGTAACCGATATTTATCAAAAACCCGTTATGTGGTCGAACAGAGCTTCGGTACGCTGCACCGTAAATTCCGCTATGCCCGGGCAGTCTATTTTGGTCTGCTCAAAGTAAGTGCACAAAGCCATCTGAAGGCGATGTGTTTGAACCTTTTGAAAGCGGCTAACAGGCTAAGTGTGCCTGTTGCCGCCTAAAAGGCGGCCGGATGCCTGATTATCGGGTATCCAAGGGGGATTAAGGGGGGTATTTGAGTAGAATCAGTGGATATTCGAAACAAAAACAGCCGAAAACCTGTGTTTAGGTTTCGGCTGTCGGGGGAAAGGAATTTTGCAAAGGTCTCGGCCTGATGTTGTTTAAAAAAGCTGGCAAAAATATTGTATTTAATCTCGTACAAACCCTGCAAAATCAAAGCCGCTCAAAAATAGAAACCTATTTTAAAAAGCAATCCATATTCCCACGTCTCTGTTGAAGCAGCAGATTATCATGTCCTTCATTCCGATTGCTGCATTAAACCGTTTCTAAAATACCCAATAAACAAAAATGCCGTCTGAAATACAACTTCCAGACGGCATTTTCAATCAAATACTACTTACCGGATTACAATTTCAAACCGGCCAGTTTAGCAGTATACGCATCCAAATCAGCGATTGGACGGGTAGCCACGCCGCTTTCCATTGCTGCTTTAGCAGTAGCTGTAGCAACGCGAGGCAACAGGCGGGAATCGAATGGGGTAGGAATCAGGTATTCCGCGCCGAATTCAAATTTCTTACCGTAAGCAGCAATCACTTCCTCAGGCACTTCTTCCATTGCCAAGTCAGCCAAAGCGTATACACAAGCGCGTTTCATTTCTTCGTTGATGGTGGTCGCGCCGACATCCAATGCGCCACGGAAGATGAATGGGAAGCACAATACGTTGTTTACTTGGTTCGGGAAGTCTGAGCGACCGGTACCGATTACCACATCCGGACGGGTTTCTTTTGCCAAAGGAGGCAGAATTTCCGGATTTGGGTTTGCCATAGCGAACACGATTGGTTTTTCGTTCATGGTATTCAGCATTTCAGGTGTCAGCAGGTTTGCGCCGGACAGACCCAAGAAGATGTCTTTACCTTTAACGGCATCAGCCAATACGCGTTGGCCGTTGTCTTCGATGGCGTAGAATTGTTTGGACTCGTCCATACGGTCTTTGTCTTCGCGGGTTTTATAAATCACGCCTTTGGAGTCGCAGACAGTTACGTTTTCACGTTTCAGCCCCAAATCCAGCAATTGGTTCAAGCAAGCGATCGCAGCGGCACCTGCACCGGAGCACACCAAAGTTGCTTCTTCGATTTTGCGGCCGGTATAACGCAAAGCGTTCAGTACAGCGGCAGCGGTAATGATGGCGGTACCGTGTTGGTCGTCGTGGAATACGGGGATTTTGCAGCGTTTGCGCAATTCGCGTTCGATGTAGAAGCACTCAGGCGCTTTGATGTCTTCGAGGTTGATACCGCCGAAAGTCGGTTCCAAAGAAGCGATGATGTCTACCAGTTTTTGCGGGTCTTTTTCATCGATTTCGATATCGAATACGTCAACGCCGGCGAATTTTTTGAACAATACGCCTTTGCCTTCCATTACAGGTTTGCCGGCCAATGCGCCGATGTTGCCCAAACCCAACACTGCGGTACCGTTGGAAATCACGGCAACCAAATTGCCTTTGGCAGTGTATTTGTAGGCAGTTTGAGGATCGGCATGGATTTCCATACAAGGAGCAGCTACGCCCGGAGAGTACGCCAACGCCAAGTCTTTAGAAGTAGCCAAAGATTTGGTTGGGGTAACGGAGATTTTGCCCGGCACGGGGAATTCGTGGAACTGCAGGGCGGCTTCTTTTAATGAATTTTCCATTTATCGATCCTGTTTGCGAGAGAGATTTTACAGCGAACAAGTCTGAAACAGGCTGCTTCAGACGTTTAAAATTTCTAAAGTCGGGTTGTTAACAGACAGACTTTGTAAGGGACCGTAATTTTATCATGTTCTTTTGGTGGCGCATACCGATATTTATTACATTTGTTTTGATATTTCGTTTTATTTGGTTTTATGTCTAAAAACTTCTGTAATAATATTTCTTCGCCACACTACCCTTCTTTCAGATGGCATTTTATTTAAACTTAAACATTCAATCCAAAATGACTGTCTAGCGCGGTTTCAATCTGATTTTTTACCGCGTCCAGACTTTGGCTGCTGTCGATGACGGCATAGCGTTCCGGCTGTTCGTTAGCACGTTGCAGATATACTTCGCGCACCCGATTGAAAAACTCGGCTTCTTCTTGTTCAAAGCGGTCTTTCTCGCGCGTTTGGTTGATGCGCGCCATCGATACTTCCAAAGGCACATCCAACAGCAAAGTTAAATCTGGGCGGAAATCGTCCTGTACCCAATGCTCAAGCGTGGCAATATCTTGCAAGGGAACACCGCGCCCACCTCCTTGATAGGCAAACGTTGCATCAGTAAAGCGGTCGGAAACCACATGAGTGCCGTTTCTCAGGGCAGGCAGAATGACCGTTTCCAAGTGTTGCTGTCTGGCGGCAAACATCAGCAGAGTTTCGGTACGCAGGCTGACTTGGGTGGCAGGGTTGAGCAGGATTTCACGCAATGCTTCTCCGGCCGGAGTGCCTCCCGGTTCGCGCGTAAACAATACGGGCAGTTGGTGTTTCTCAAACCATGCTTTCATTACGGCGAGGTTGGTGGATTTGCCTGCGCCGTCTATGCCGTCAAGGGTAATAAATCTGGGTTTCATATGGATATCGTTAATCTAAAGGCCGTCTGAAACAGGGATTATAAATGTTTCAGACGGCCTATTCGGTTTATTTCTTCAAAATATATTTGCGTACGGCGGCGTTGTGTTCAGAAAGATTGTGGCTGAACTCGCTCAGGCCCGTACCATCCATTTTTGAGACAAAATACAGATATTTTTCATTAGACGGATGACCCGCCGCCTCAAGCGCGGCCTTGCCGGGAAGCGCAATCGGCGTCGGCGTCAAACCGCTGCGCGTATAGGTATTATAAGGCGTATCGCGTTGCAAGTCGGCTTTGCGGATTCTGCCTTTATACGCATCGCCCATACCATAGATGACGGTCGGGTCGGTTTGCAGGCGCATGCCGATATTCAGGCGGTTGACGAATACGGCGGCCACATGGGCGCGGTCGTCTTCGTGCGCGGTTTCTTTTTCAATCAGACTCGCCATAATCAGCATTTCGTACGGATTTTTATAAGGCAGGCCGCTTTGACGGTCGTCCCATGCTTCTTGTAGGTTTTCCCGCATTTTACGGTAGGCGATTTTGTAAATTTGAAGATCGCTGCCACCGGCATCAATTTCGTAACTATCTGGGAAAAACTGTCCTTCAGGATTGCTGCTCAAAGCATCGGGCGCCACTTCAGCCATCAGTTTTTCATCGCTCCAACCGCTCGTGTCATGGGCAATGTCGGCAGTATTGTCGATAATGCGGCGCATTTGGGCAAAACGCGCGCCTTCCAAAATTTGCACGCTGACCGAATCAGGACGGCCTTTTTTAATGCGCTTTAAAATGTCCCAAGCCGATACTTTGGCAGACAGGCGGTAAGAACCGGCATTAAGTTGGTTGTGTACGCCCATCACATATGTGGCGGCTACTAAAACATAACGGTTATAAACAATGCCGTCTTGAGCCAGTTTGCGGCTGACGGAAGAGATACCTTGGTTTTTGGTAATGGTAATACGGTATGGTTTGCCGTTGTCTTTCGGAACAAACAACAATGCGGCAACCACGGCGGCAAATGCCGTCAAAAATACGGCCAGCCATTTCAACAATTTTTTCAGCATGGTAGGATTCTTGGTTTGTGAACGTGTCGGGCGACAGTATAACCGAAAACAAGTCCACCACGCCCTCCACCTTACCCAACGTATATTTTCCTATCCCGAAAGGCCGTCTGAAACCATGAATTCTCCTTCAAAAAACACTTGGCAAAGCGGCCGTTGGCTGAATGCACGTCAAACTCATTCGCCCAATTTCAGCCCGCGAGAACCGGATGAAGACATCTCATTGGTTGTCCTCCACAATATTTCCCTCCCTCCTTTTGAGTACAACACGGGTGCGGTGGAAAAATTGTTTACCAACCAAATCAACCCTGACGAGCATCCTTTTTTCAGCATCATCCACACCCTGCGCGTCTCCAGCCATTTTTTCATCAGCCGTAAGGGCGAAACCGTCCAATTCGTTTCCTGCGACGATATGGCCTATCATGCCGGTGTATCGTCATTTCAAGGCAGAGAAAAATGCAATACCTTCTCCATCGGTATCGAATTGGAAGGCTGCGATTTCGAGCCTTTTACCGAAGCACAATACACCAGCCTGCAAGCCTTGCTGACCGCCATTTCCGAACATTACCCGATTCAGGCCGTTACCGGTCATCAGGACATCGCGCCGGACAGGAAAACCGATCCCGGTCATTTCTTCGATTGGCCTCGCCTTCAAAAAGCAGGTTTCCCCGTCCGGCGGGGATAACTTTCAGACGGCCTGAAATGATTGGCAGACATAATGCTGTCACAACCGTTTATTTTCGTTATAATTCAGCTATTCATTCGGACGCATAAAGTCCGGCTCCAACGAACTTCCCACGCAGCAAGATTCCGCACCCTGAAAAAGACGGAATGCTGCCTTTTTAAAAAGTGATTACTCCATGATTTTCATCGTCTTAGCCCTCGCCGCCCTTTTGGCGGTCATCGGTTACAACATGTACCAGGAAAACCAATACCGCAAACAAGTGCGCGAACAATTCGGCCATTCCGATAAAGATGCGCTTTTGACCAGCAAAACCAAACATGTCCGCGACAGCAAAGAAACCGGCGGCCAGGGTTTGTTTATCAAGAAAAACAAAAAAACCGAAGAGGCATTGCGCAACCTGCAAGAGCAAGATGAAATCTACGCGGCAAAAGCCAAACTGGCTCACCCTGCCCAGCTTAAAACGGATGTCGAGCTGACCATGGAAGACGACTTTTCCGCAGAAGAAAAAGTTCAACACACCGTTATCGGTTTGAACAATGAAATTACCGTCAGCCCTGCCGAAGCCGCTTCTGCTCCGGTTGAAACCGCAGCCGAACCTGTAGCAAAAGTACCATTGATCAGCTTGGACGAATTGTCTCAAGTCGAGTTGCCTTGGTTTGACCCGCGCTTCGACTACATGGCCTACATCTCCCTAAAACAAGCCCAAGAATTGCACGCCCTGCCGCGCCTTTCCGGCACTCACCGCTTCCAAATCATCGGTTGCACCATAGACGACCATTTCCGCGTTGCCGAGCCGATTCCGGGAGTTTACTACCAAGGCTTCGTTATGGGCCTGCAGGCTGTCAGCCGCAATGGTTTGGCCGCGCGTGAAGAGCTGCAACACTTCGACCAACAGGTTGATGCTTTTGCCCGACTGATGGACGGCAAAGTTTTGCATACCGACTTGGACGCGTTCACCGAAGTTGCACAAGCTCTCGACCAATTCTGTGCGCGTGTTGACCAAACCATCGCCATTCACTTGGTTTCCCATTCCAATATCAGCGGCGTAGAATTGCGTGCCGCCGTGGAAGATACAGGCTTCAAACTGGGCGAAGACGGCGCTTTCCACTTCGGTGACAACAACAACCCTAAATTGTTCTCCATCCATACTTTGGACAACAAACCGTTTACCAACTCTCTGTTGGACAACCAAGCCTACCGCGGTTTCAGCATGCTTCTGGATATTCCGCATGTTCCTGCCGGCGAAAAAACTTTCGACAAATTTATGGACTTGGCAGTCAAACTCTCCGGCCAACTCAGCTTGGATTTGGTTAACGACCAAATGAAAGAAGTTTCCACTCAATGGCTCAAAGACGTACGCAACTATGTTTTGGCCCGTCAGGAAGAAATGCTTAAAGTCGGCATCAAACCCGGCAGCAAACAAGCCCTGCGCCTGTTCTCTTAAACTTCTCCAATCAAAAAGCGGATATGCAATGACGGCATATCCGCTTTTTTCAGGTAAAATCCCTTTATCTTCAATATTCATCGATTTTCAGACGGCCTCTCTATCATCAGGCCGTCTGAAAACTCTATTTCGATTGCTCATGAACCCGACCGCACAACGTATCAAATACCTGACCGACCTCCTCAACCGCTACGCCTACGAATATTACACCCTAGACGCACCCAGCGTACCCGATGCCGAATACGATAAATTGTTCCGCGAGCTCGAAGCATTGGAGCTAAATCATCCTGAGTTGAAACTGCCCGACAGCCCGACCCAGCGCGTCGGCGGCGAGCCTTTGGCAGGCTTTGATGAAGTGCGTCATGAAGTGCCTATGTTGTCACTGACCAACGCCTTCTCACCGCAAGATGAAAACGGCGTGTTCGATCATGCCGAAATGTACGCTTTCGATGAGCGCGTTCGTGGTGGTTTAAATGGAGAAAAACCGGAATACGTTATTGAGCCTAAATTTGACGGTCTGGCCATCAGCCTGCTGTACCGCGACGGCGTATTGATTCAAGCGGCAACCCGTGGCGACGGCACAACAGGCGAAGACGTTACCCAAAACGTCAAAACCGTATCCAACATCCCCCTGCGCCTGCATGGAGAAAATATCCCCGAGCTTATCGAAATACGCGGCGAAGTACTGATGCTCAAAGCCGATTTTGCTGCCTTGAACGAACGACAGGCTGAAAACGGACAAAAACCTTTCGCCAATCCGCGCAATGCCGCCGCCGGCAGCCTGCGCCAACTCGATTCGCGCATTACGGCACAACGCAAACTGCATTTCTTCCCCTATTCCATTGCCCGACAACAAGGCGGTTTTATCGCAGAAGAACACCTGCAAGAGCTGAGCTACTGTAAAGAGCTTGGCTTCAGTCTGCCCGATGGCAATTTCGGCTGTTTCCCAAATATCGACGAAGTATTGGCGTTTTACGAAAAAATGCAGCAAAAACGCCCTACTTTACCTTATGAAATCGACGGCATGGTGGTCAAAGTCAACAGTCTGGCACAACAAGAAAAACTGGGTTTCATCTCACGCGCACCACGCTGGGCCATTGCCCACAAATTTCCTGCCGAAGAAGCATTGACCATTGTCGAAGCCATTGATGTACAAATCGGGCGCACCGGCGCAGTAACCCCGGTTGCCCGCCTGCAACCTGTATTCGTCGGCGGCGTTACCGTTACCAACGCTACCCTGCACAATCAGGACGAAGTATCGCGTAAAGACGTACGCGTTGGCGATACCGTCGTTGTGCGCCGTGCCGGAGACGTCATTCCCGAGGTGGTGCGCGTAATTTTTGAACGCCGCCCAATGCAGGAGACCAATATTTCCGTTTCAGACGGCCTGCAAGACGATTTGTTTGCCGAAACACCTTCTAAAACGCAAGCCGAACCGCTTCACAAACCCTACCGCCTGCCCACCCATTGCCCTATCTGTCACAGCGAAATCGAACGCGAAGAAGACGAAGCAGTTGCCCGGTGTAGCGGCGGTATGCTTTGCCAGGCTCAACGCGCGCAAGGTTTAATCCACTTCGCCTCTCGCAAAGCCATGGACATCGACGGACTTGGACAAAAACAAATCGAGCAGCTGGTAGCGCAAGATTTGGTTCGTCATTTCGCCGACCTCTACCGTCTCGATATTCCAACCTTACAGAAAATGAAAGAAACGGCGGATAAAGCATCGGCCAATGAGGAAGAACCATCAAACAGTGAGGTTGAAGACTTTGAAAGCGAGACCGGTAATGCCCTGCTTGCCAAAAACATTAAAAAACAGCCGACCAAATGGGCGGAAAACATCCTTGCAGGCATAGAAGCCAGCAAAACGCCCGAACTTGCCCGCTTCCTTTTTGCCCTCGGCATCCGTCACGTCGGCGAACGCACCGCCAAAACGTTAGCACAGGCATTCGGCACACTGGAACACGTCCGCCATGCACCCGAACCCATCCTCGCCTGCTTGCCCGATATCGGCACGGTAGTTGCCCACTCCATCGCCCACTTTTTTGCTCAAGAAGCACAACAGGCGATGATAGACGAACTACTGGCTGTAGGTGTTGCCCCGCAAAGCCAGGCTGTCACTATCCCACCGTTACGCCATGCCGAACCGCAACGCTGGATTGCCCGCCTGCCTGATTTTAAAATCAGCGAAACCAAAGCACTGGCCTTGTGGGAGCTTGCCGGACAAAGCATAGAAGGTTTGCAAACCGACAAAGCGTTGCCTGCCGATTGGCAAATATGGCGCAGTAAACCGCAAAACGCAGCCCTTCTTGAAAATATGAAAACTTTCTTTGCTCAAACGCTGTCTAATCTTCAAGATGAAACTATTTCAGACGGCATTAACGAGGCTATAGCAGGTAAAACCTTTGTATTAACAGGGACTTTACCCACGCTCAAACGCGACCAAGCCCAAGCCATGATTGAGGCTGCCGGCGGTAAAGTTTCTGGTAGCGTATCCAAAAAAACCGACTACGTTGTCGCCGGAGAAGCCGCAGGCAGTAAATTGGAAAAAGCCCAAACGTTGGGCGTGGTCGTATTGAGCGAAGAAGAATTACTGACGTTGCTAGGATAAGACAGTATCTATGACCAATCCTCCTTTTCAGACCGTCTGATACTTTATCATGTGGTATTATCATTACATACGACTACATCTTTACACTTTTTGGGGTATAAACCCACAGTTAAAATAGGATAATAATATGAAACCCATTAAAAAATGCGTCTTCCCCGTTGCCGGTATGGGCACCCGTTTCTTGCCTGCGACCAAAGCCAGCCCCAAAGAAATGCTGCCTATCGTAGACAAACCTCTGATTCAATATGCAGTTGAAGAAGCGGTTGAAGTCGGCTGTACTGAAATGGTGTTCATCACCGGCCGTAACAAACGCAGTATCGAAGACCACTTCGACAAAGCATACGAGTTGGAAACCGAATTGGAATTGCGTCAAAAAGACAAGCTGTTGGAGCACGTTCGCGATATCCTGCCTCCCAACATTACCTGCATGTACATCCGTCAAACTGAAGCATTGGGTTTGGGTCATGCCGTATTGTGCGCGCAGGCTGCCGTTGGTAATGAACCTTTTGCCGTTATTTTGGCAGACGATTTGATTGATGCGCCTAAAGGTGCATTGAAACAGATGGTTGATGTGTACAACCAAAGCGGTAACAGCATTTTGGGCGTTGAAACCGTCGACCCTTCCCAAACAGGCTCTTACGGTATCGTTGAAGTTGAAAAGCTAAAAAGCTATCAACGTATCACCAACATAGTTGAAAAACCCAAACCGGAAGAAGCGCCTTCCAACCTCGCAGTTGTCGGCCGCTACATCCTGACTCCGCGTATTTTTGACTTGTTGACCAACCTGCCCAGCGGCGCCGGTAACGAAATCCAACTGACAGACGGTATCGCCCGCCTGCTCGACCATGAGTTTGTGTTGGCTCATGCGTTTGATGGCAAACGCTACGACTGCGGCAGCAAATTGGGTTACCTTGAAGCAACCGTGGCTTATGGTTTGAAACACCCTGAAACTGGCGAACAATTCAAAGAATTGCTCAAACAATACGCTTAAGCCCAGCCATTATAAAAAGGCCGTCTGAAATTTCAGACGGCCTTTTTCTCACACTTATTTCTTCCAATATGCCGGAGTTAGCAAAATCAGAACGGTAAAAATCTCCAAACGTCCCAACAACATCACCGCCGTACACAGCCATTTCTGCACATCGCTCAGCACAGCATAATTATGTGACGGACCGACTGCCCCCAAACCCGGCCCTGCATTGGTAATACAGGCAATGACTGCCGTAAAGGCGGATAAAAAGTCCAAGCCTGCCGCCATCAGTAAAAAGCTGAATACGATGACCGTCATAAAGTAAATAAAGATGAACGACATGACGGTCAGCGCCATGCGATCCGGAATGGAACGGTTGTTGACCTTTACCGTACGAACCGCACGCGGGTGCAGCAAAATCAACATTTCGCGCAAGCTGAATTTGAATAACACCAACGCACGCACGTTTTTAATACCGCCCCCCATAGAGCCTGAACTTGCCAATACGTTCGACAGGAAAAACATCCACAGCGACACAATCAACGGCCATTGGGCAAAGTCTGCATTGGAGAAACCGCTTGCCAATCCGATGGACACAAAGTTGAAGCTGACAAAGCGCAAAGCTTCGCCAAGGCTTTGATAAACGTCCTGCTGCCATAAATACAATGCCGAAATCAAAATACTGCCCGACAAAACCAGCAGCATGGTGCGGCATTCTTCATCTTTCCAATACACCTGCAAGGAGCGGTTGCCCAGCGCAGTAAAGTGGCTGGCGAAATTGATACCGCCCCAGACAGTAAAAAACATCAACGTCCATTCGACTGCTACAGAATTAAAATAGGCAACGCTGTCATCATGTGTCGAAAAACCGCCCAAGGCCACAGCCGACATCGCATGGCACAAGGCATCAAACCAGCCCATGCCGGCAATATGCAAGGATACAAAGGCGGCAGCAGTTGTCAGCGCATAGGCAAACCACAGCCGTTTAGCCACTTGCGAAATGCGGGGAGCCATCTTGCTTTCCTTATCCATACCCGGAATTTCCGCTTTGAAAAGCTGCGTCCCTCCCACACCCAACATCGGCAAAATCGCCACAGCCAACACGATAATACCCATACCGCCAAGCCAGTTGAGCATGTGCCGCCAAAAATTCACCGACGGTGCCAGCGTATCCAAGCCGGAAATCACTGTTGCCCCCGTTGTCGTCAGCCCCGACATCGCTTCAAAAAACGCATCGGTGAAACTCATGGACGGCATATAGAAATAAATCGGCATCGCCGCCACGACGGCAAAGGCCAGCCACAGCATCAATACCAGGGTAAATCCGTCACGCGGCCGCAATTCACGATTGAAACGCAGAGTCAACACCCAAGTAACGCACGACACCAGCAATACCGTCAAAGCCGTGTAGGCAAACACGAAAAACGCGCTGTCGTGATAAAAATACGACATCAGTGTCGGCACAGCCAACAGCAGTGAAAACAACAGCCCCAGCTTGGACAATACATGGACAATCGGCATCACCTTGCTTACCGCACCACCCAATCTGAAACCCTTATACAAATACATCATATCCCTATCATCAGAAAACAAAATATTCAGACGGCCTCATGAAAAAATAGGCCGTCTGAAACAGCATATTTTATCAAAATGCCGCAACCCCGTGATAAAGAAAAACCAAAAAACACTTGCCTGCTCTTTTTCTAAGAGTATAATGTTATACCATAACACTCACTGGAGAAAGAAATGAAACCCGATATCCACCCAGACAACTATCGTACCGTCCTGTTTTACGACAGCGGTGCAGACCAAGGATGGCTCATCCGTTCATGCGCCAATACCCACGGAAAGACCATGGTTTGGAAAGACGGAGTAGAGTATCCCCTCTTCTCTCTTGATACCTCTTCCGCGTCCCACCCCGTATACACAGGCAAACAACGCAACGTCAATATTGAAGGTCGCGCCAGCAAATTCAACCAACGTTACCAATCCATGATGTCTTCTTTCAGAAAGGATAAATGATGCAAGTCCTCTCATCTCTGAAAACTGCAAAAAAACGACACCGCGACTGCCAAATTGTCCGCCGAAAAGGCAAAGTGTACGTCATTTGCAAGAGCAATCCCCGTTTTAAAGCACGCCAGCGTTAAGCTGTCCCATCCTTCTTTCAATGTAACTCTCTGAATTTTCCGCACTTTCGTTTACCTCTAGCGCAAGTGCGGCTTTTTTTCAAACGGCATTAATCATTCATATCAAAACTACAAAGAATCCTGCCATACTCCCGGAAACAGGAAGGAAAAGTAAATAATGGTTATCCCTATTGTGAAGCCATAAAGATATTTATAACATGCCGCTACATTCTTCCTTCAACACTGACCATAGGAGTCAAAAATGAAAGTAAAAGCCCTGCTTGCAATTGCCGCCGCCATGAGCCTCGCTGCCTGTGCCGCACCTGAAGCCCATCGCCATGACCATGGTCAACGTCATGAGCACAATCATGCACACGAATATGGCCACCAACATCATGACATGCATAACCATGGCCGTGTTCAATCATTCAGCTGCGAAAACGGCCTGTCTGTACAAGTCCGCAACCTGAGCACCAACCAAGTTGAACTGCGTCTGGACGACAAAGTTGCCACCCTGTCTTCTGCCGTTGCAGGTTCAGGTGAACGCTATGTTGCCAAGCAAGGTTTGTTCGGCAAAGGCGCTGAATGGCATCAAAAAGGCAGCGAAGCATTCTTCGGCTTCACTGACCCATACGGCAACAAAGTAGAAACTTCTTGCTCTGCACGTTAATTTCTACTAAGCAATAGAATAGCTAAAGGCCGTCTGAAAACTTGTTTCAGACGGCCTTTTATATTGGATAAAACGAAAGAGAAATATAGTTTCCGTTCAATGAGAAAATGTAAATATGAGGCTATTTGAAGGTTCAAAATACATCCATACCCCACAGATAGTAAGGCCCTTTGAAAAGTGCTTTCTACGAGAATATATTTCTCAATATACGTCAAATCCACTATACCTATACTGACTATCTCTATTTATCAAAACTACAAATCCCAATTACCCTTCAAAATCAATCCGTTATATGAAACAGATTCAATAAACAAAGGCCGTCTGAAAACCTATTTCCAAAGTTTTCAGACGGCCTTTATCTTAGACCAAACCATTAAGCGTAATATCTGTCTTCGCCTTTACCGTCAACGTTGTCGGCACAACGTTTACAGATGGTTTCATGGCCTGCAACTGCGCCTACATCGTGGGTGTAGTGCCAGCAGCGTTCGCATTTTTCACCATCGCTGGCTTTAGCGGTTACAGCAAGTTCATCACCTACTTTCACTTCTGCTTTAGACACCAGCAAAGCAAAACGCAATTCTTCGCCCAAAGTGTTCAGATAATCGGCAATTTCTTCCGGAGCCGTAATTTCGGCTTCGGCTTGCAATGAAGAACCGACTGTTTTATCCGTACGCAGAGGTTCGATGGCGGCAGTTACTGCTTCGCGTGCTTCGCGGATTGCCGTCCATTTTTTCACCAATTCGGCTTCGGCTTTTTCATTGATAGATGGGAACTCATGCCATGTGTGGAAGAGGACGCTGTCTTCTTCGCCGCCACCGATAATATCCCATGCTTCCTCGCCGGTGAAGCACAAAATCGGAGCAATCAGCAGAACCAAACTGCGTGTGATGTGATACAGGGCAGTTTGCGCGCTGCGTCGTGCATGGCTGTCTGCTTTGGTGGTGTAGAGGCGGTCTTTCAGAATATCGAGGTAGAACGCGCCCAAGTCTTCCGAGCAGAAAGAAACAATGTCTTTTACGGCAAAATGGAAGGCATAGCGCGGATAGTAATCGCCTGCCAGACGCTCTTGCAGCTGACGTGCCAATACCACGGCGTAGCGGTCGATTTCGACCATGTCTGCCTGCGGTACGGCATCTTCAATAGGATTGAAGTCGCTGAGGTTGGCAAACAGGAAGCTCAAGGTATTGCGGATACGACGATAGCTTTCAGTTACGCGCTTAAGGATTTCTTTGGAAATCGCCAATTCGCCGCTATAATCGGTAGATGCCGCCCACAGGCGCAGGATGTCTGCGCCGAATTCGTTGTAAACTTCTTGCGGTGCAACAACGTTACCGATGGATTTCGACATTTTGCGGCCGTTTTGGTCAACCACGAAACCATGGGTCAGCAGCTGTTTGTATGGCGCGCGACCCATTGATGAGGCACAACCGGTCAACATAGACGATTGGAACCAGCCGCGGTGTTGGTCGCTGCCTTCGAGGTAGAGGTCGGCGGGCCATTCCAATTCTTCGCGTTGTTTCAAGACGGAATAATGGGTCGAGCCGGAGTCGAACCATACGTCCATAGTGTCGGAAAGTTTGTCGTAATTTTCACAATCTTCCGCGCTCAAGAGTTCGCTCTTATCAAGAGAGAACCATGCTTCGATGCCTTTTCCTTCGATTTTTTGGGCAACTTTTTCCAACAACTCGGCAGAGTTTGGATGCAATTCACCAGTCTCTTTGTGAACAAAGAAAGTCATCGGTGTGCCCCAATAGCGTTGGCGAGAAACCACCCAGTCAGGACGACCTTCAATCATGGCTTCTAAACGCGCACGACCCCATGATGGGAAGAATTCGGTGTCATCAACGGCTTTGATGGCTTTGTCGCGCAGGGTTTTACCGTCGGCACCTGCTTTGTCCATACCGACAAACCATTGGCCGGTCGCACGGTAAATCAGCGGGGTTTTGTGGCGCCAGCAGTGTGCATAGCTGTGTTCGATTTTGCTGCTTGCCAAGAGGTTGCCGGTTTCTTCCAACCATTGCAGGATAACGGGATTGGCTTCCCAAACTCGCATACCAGCAACACGAGGTGTTTCACTGATGTATTTGCCTTCGGCATTTACAGGGTTGTAAAGCTCAATGCCGTATTTATTGCAGACAGCGTAGTCTTCCAGACCATGAGCAGGCGCAGTATGCACCAAGCCGGTACCGGCATCGGTGGTAACGTGGTCGCCATTGAGCATGGGAATATCGCGTTCGAGGAACGGATGATTCATGTGCAGGTTTTCCAGCTTGTCACCTGTGGTTTCTGCCAATACATTTAGGTCGTCTGAAGCAAAACCGTAGCGTTTGAGCGCATCTTCTGCCAAATCTTTAGCCAACACCAATTTGCCTTTAGGCGTATCAATCAGTTGATACACCACGTCTGCGCCAGCTGAAACAGCTTGGCTCGCAGGCAAAGTCCAAGGCGTGGTTGTCCAAATAACGGCAAATGCTTTGCCTTCGATACTTGCCAAACCGAATGCGGCGGCAAGCGCGGCAGTGTCTTTAAACGGATAACCGACGTCAATCGCAGGCGATACTTTGTCTTTATATTCCACTTCGGCTTCGGCCAGCGAAGAGCCGCAGTCCAAGCAGAACTGAACCGGTTTCGCGCCGCGGTAGAGATAGCCGGATTTGTAGATTTCGCCGAGCATACGCACGGTATCGGCTTCGGTTTTGAAATCCATGGTCAGGTAAGGATTATCCCAGTCGCCCAACACACCCAAGCGAATAAAGTCTTTTTTCTGGCGGGCAATCTGTTCGGCGGCATATTCGCGGCACAATTCGCGGAAACGGGCTTTAGGCATATCTTTGCCGTGCAGTTTTTCTACCATTACTTCGATAGGCAAACCGTGGCAGTCCCAACCCGGTACATAAGGCGCGTCAAAACCGGCTTGGGTTTTGCTGCGGATAATGATGTCTTTGAGAATTTTATTGACGGCATGACCGATGTGGATGTCGCCGTTGGCATACGGAGGACCGTCGTGCAGAATAAATTTCGGACGGCCTTTGGCGATTTCTCGCAGTTTTTGATAGCGTTTTTGCTCGTACCAGCTTTTCAGCCATGCAGGCTCGCGCTTGGCAAGATTGCCGCGCATTGGAAACGGGCTCTCGAGCAGGTTTACGGTTTTACTGTAATCGGTCATTTTTTGATCTCTATTGTTGCGGTATTTCGGTTTCAGACGGCCTGATTGCTCATTTTGAAAAGAACAGGCCGTCTGAAAAAATTCAAAGGACTTATTGTAGCCCAATTGTCTTGATTTTATAAGCTTCTAGAAGCGTTTCTATGCTTCCCAAACCCTTGCATCTTCCATATCTTGCAAAATTTGGGTTTTCAATGCTTCGATACTCTCAAATTTTTTCTCGTCACGCAGTTTGTGCAGGAAGCGAACGAAGATACGTTGTCCGTACAAATCGCCGTTGAAATCGAACAGATGGACTTCCAGCTTTTGCGAGCGGTTGTTGCTGACAGTGGGGTTAAAACCAAAGCTGGCAACGCCTCGGCGCGTACCGAATGTGCCATCTGCTTCAACGACAAATACGCCGCTTAGCGCATAATGATACGGAGGAAGCTGGACATTGGCGGTAGGCGCGTTGATGGTGCGGCCGAGTTTTTGTCCGTGTTTGACCTTGCCGCTTAAAACGTAATCATGGCCCAATAGTCTTTTGGCGTATTCCAACTTGCCGTCTGAAAGGGCTTGGCGGACGGCGGTACTGCTGGTACGGATGTCTTCAACGATAACGGACGGCGTGCGCTCGGTTTGCATATCGGGCTGTTGAGCCAAGAGTTCAAAACAGCCTTCACGGCCGGCACCGAAACGGAAATCGTCGCCAATCAACAAATAACGCGTGTTGAGCGTTTGGCGCAAAAGCTGGTCGATAAACGCTTGCGCGCTCATATCGGAGAAAGCTTGGTTAAAACGCAAGACCCAAACGGCATCCACGCAGCCGGTTTCACGCAAAAGGCGCAATTTGGTACGCAGCGGGCTGATGCGGTAAGGCAGCTTTTTCCCGGCTTTGCGCGCAAAAAATTCTTTGGGCTGAGGCTCAAAAACAACAACGACAACAGGCAGACCGCGCTGGTCTGCCTCTCGTTTGAGTTTTTGTAGAATGTGTTTGTGCCCGAGGTGTACGCCATCGAAGTTGCCGATGGTTACGGCGGCTCCTTGCGGAAATTTGGGCGCGTGTCGCTGTCCAAGCCAGATGTTCATGGGTGGTGGGTATTGTGTTTGAATAGGCGGCTATTGTAAACGTTATTGCCGTTTCAATAAACCTTAGGCCGTCTGAAACCAATAAATATATGCTTTCAGACGGCCCTAAAGTTTGTTAATACCTTACCACCACCAAGGATAACGGCCAAACGGATAGCCCCAATCGTCGTAATAACGATAGTAACGGGCTTCGCGCAGCTGTTCTTGAGAAATATAGTTTTGCCATGCCATTTTGTAGCAGGCTTGGAACATCGGATCGGAAACTTTGTCGATATATTTGAGGCGGAAGGCTTTTTGTTCCGCAGTTGCGGCACCGGGTTTGCCTTCTTCGTCAAATTTGCGGCGGATCAGCGCGGCAGTCTCCTGATCGCATTGGGCAGCAAGATGTACTTGAAGATCCTGCTCATAGCGTTTCTGCGCTTGGGCGCGTGCGGCTTTTTGCTCAGGCGTGGTGGCGCAGGCGGCAAGTAATGCGGCAGCACCAATCAATAAAGTCAGGCGGATAGGATTCATCGGATGTTTCCTTATAGTCATGTATAGCTATTAATGTACGCCCTCATTGTGTAATGGGCAAGTGTGGCAACTTGGGAACACTTTAGATTATTTGTTCTTATCGGCAGACAGTTGCATATAAAATACACCCTATATGAATGTTTAACTCCAAACCCACTCAATGAACGCTGACAAACCGCCCCACTCCTACAGATTGCGCCACCACAGGCAACACACGCCTCCGTTTTGGCAGGCGGATCGCCCGTATCTGCACGAACACAATATTTCCGATGCCCGTTTCAGACGGCTGGGCTACATCATGGCCTTTCTTGCCGGTGCGATTAATGCGGGGGGATTCTTTGCATTTGCGCGCTATATTTCCCACGTAACCGGCTCCATGTCTCTTTTGGCTGATGTGCTGTATCTCCAAGACTGGTGGTCTGCCGCGGTGACTTTCATCAGCGTGTTGTGCTTTGTTGCCGGTGCCGCGCATTCGGGTTGGGTGATTTTATGGACGCAACAGATGCGTTTTCGTGGCAGCTTTGGGTTTTCCATGTGGCTGGAAGCAGTTTATCTGTTGATATTCGGTTGGTTCGGTATTGCTGCGATGGAATGGGATTTTGGCGGCTCTGATTTTATTATGCCGTCTTTGGCATTGTTTTTATTGTGTTTTATTATGGGCATGCACAATACGGTTATCACGCTTCTTTCCGGCGGCGCCATCCGTTCCACCCACATGACCGGTACGGCGACCGACTTGGGCATTGAAATTTCACGCGCACTTTATTATTCCAAACAACATCATCCGCGCCTGCCGCACGTCCGCGTCAACAAACCGAAAATGTGGCTTTTAAGCGGCTTGATGCTGTCGTTTTTACTGGGCGGCGTGGTTGGCGCATGGGGTTATCATCTGGTCGGCCATCATTTCGCCCTGCCCGTTTCCGCCGTTTTGCTCATACTGGGTGCGGGCTCGGTGGGATATGACGTCAAGGTCAGATTGAAATGGGCATTCATCAACTGGTATCGCCGCAAGCAGAAAAAACGGAAGAAACTGTAAAAAACTTTGCTGGTTATTTCACGGCAAAACGGCCAAGCTGCCAGAAAAATGCAGAAATGCTTCAGAATTATGTTAACTGGCAAATATTTTCGTAATATCGGGTTAAACCCATTCTTTTGCGTTTCGGATATTGGGTATCATAAATCCGTAATGACCCACGCGGTTTTTATTCATTTTTTTCAGACGGCCTAAGCCGTCATCTAAAAAGAGGATACGACATGAAATTCTTGAAACCCCTGACCGTTATTGCTACTGCAATTCCTTTGGCACTCACCGGCTGTGTGACCGATCCTGCTACCGGTCAACAATCCGCCAGCAAAACCGCCATGTACGGTTTGGGCGGTGCGGCTGTTTGCGGCATCGTTGGTGCGCTGACCCACGGTGGTAAAGGCGCGCGCAACTCCGCATTGGCTTGTGGTGCAGTAGGTGCCGGTATCGGCGGTTACATGGACTACCAAGAGAAAAAACTGCGTCAAAGCTTGGCCAACACCAACATCGAAGTTGAACGTCAAGGCAACCAAATCAAACTGGTTATGCCTGAAAACGTAACCTTCGCCACCGGCAGCGCTGCCCTGAGCGGCCATGCTCAAAGTGCCTTGTCTGCCGCCGCGCAAACTTTGGTTCAATATCCTGACACCACTTTGACCATCAACGGCCACACCGACAACACTGGCAACGATGCCATCAACGAGCCATTGTCTCGCAACCGCGCCGAATCCGTTGCCACCTTCCTGCAATCCCGCGGCGTAAGCAGCACCCGTTTGAGCACTTTCGGTTACGGCTCCCGTCAACCCATCGCCTCCAACGCTACTGTTGAAGGCCGCGCACAAAACCGCCGCGTTGAAATCTTGATCAACCCCGACCAACGCGCCATTGACGCCGCTAAAAAACAAATGTAATCCGACATCTGTCTGATTCCCATACTTAAGGCCGTCTGAAATTTCAGACGGCCTTTTTCTTTGTAGATTTTGTTTGCAATTTCTCCTCCTCAATCCAATCCACCATAAAATTTATTCCTTTATTAACAAGACTTTTCAATTTTTCCTTCAAAAAAACTGTATTAATACTCTAATTTTTACACTAACTTAGAGTATAATTCCTAAAATTTTAAAAACACGCCTCATGCCGTCTGAAAAACGGCGGCGAAAAACACACTTATTTATATACACATCAGTCCGTTATCCAATCTATTTCATAGGATTTCAGACGGCATCATCCAGAATCTATGAAGGAGCATCCATGCAAAACAACTTTGACCCATTGATTATCCGTGGCAAATCACTGATTCCCGTCGTACAAGGCGGTATGGGTGTAGGCGTTTCCGCATCAAAACTCTCCAGCGCGGTTGCGCGCGAAAACGGCGTGGGTACGATTGCCAGCGTCGATTTGCGCCACTTGCACGAAGATTTGCTGGCCGAATCAAAAATTGATTCCAGCGAAGAAAAATACACCCGCCTCAACTGCATCGCGCTTGACCGCGAAATCAAAAAAGCCAAAGCCGATTCAGAAGGCAAAGGCATGATTGCCGTCAACGTCATGAAAGCCGTCAAAGACCATGCCGCCTACGTCCGTCAGGCCTGCGAATCTGGTGCAGACGCGATTGTAATGGGTGCAGGTTTGCCTTTGGATCTGCCGGAAATGGCAGAGGGCTACCACAAAGACGTCGCCCTTTTTCCTATTTTGTCCGAATCACGCGGTATCAACATCGTTTTGAAACGTTGGATGAAAAAAGGCATCTTGCCCGATGCCATCGTTATCGAACACCCTGCCCACGCAGCCGGCCACTTGGGCGCTGCAACCGTTGACGGCGTGAACGATGCCAAATTCGAGTTCAAACGCGTTATTGAAGAAACGTTTGAAGTATTCAAAAACTTGGGCTTGGAAAGCGAAAAAATCCCGTTGGTACTCGCCGGCGGCATGGCAAACTTTGAAAAAGTCAAAACAGCCTTGAAAAACTGGGGCGCGTCCGCCGTCCAAATCGGTACCGCGTTTGCCGTGACCGAAGAAGGCGATGCCCACATCAACTTCAAAAAAACGCTGACCGGTGCGGAAACCGAACAAGTGATTGAATTCATGTCTGTTGCCGGTTTGCCTGCTCGCGGCGTGCGCACCAAATTCCTCGACAGCTACATCAAACGCGAGGCCAAATTGCAAGCCAATGCCAAAAACGATCCGCGCCGTTGCACCCAAGGCCTGAACTGCCTGACCAGCTGCGGTTTGCGCGACGGTTTGGCCAAAGCCGGTCAATTCTGTATCGACATCCAACTTTCAGCCGCATTCCGCGGTGAAGTCGATAAAGGCCTGTTTTTCCGCGGTAAAGACCCGTTGCCGTTTGGCAATGCCATCCGTACGGTTCAAGAAACCATTCATTATCTCTTGAACGGTTCCCTGCCCGCCGTCCCTGCCAAATAAACGCATCAATATTCAAAAGGCCGTCTGAAAACATTTAAACCCTGTTTTCAGACGGCCTTTTTGTCCCAATCCATCTAAAAAATGCTAAGATTATTGCCTGAATTTATCGGCAGAAACATCATGAACCCATTATTAAACCATCTCAAACCCTATCCTTTCGCCCGCCTGCGTGAAGCCATGCAAGGCATTGACGCACCCGCAGGCGTAACGCCCATTCACCTGCAAATCGGCGAGCCGAAACACCCGACGCCCAAAGTCATCACCGACGCGCTGACCGCCTCCCTGCACGAACTGGAAAAATATCCGCTGACCGCAGGCCTGCCCGAACTGCGCCAAGCCTGTGCCGAATGGGTGGCCCGCCGTTATGATGGTTTAAGCCTCAATCCCGACAATGAAATCCTGCCGGTATTGGGCAGCCGGGAAGCTTTGTTCTCTTTTATCCAAACCGTTTTAAATCCGGCTTCAGACGGCCCCAAACCGGTCGTTATCAGCCCCAATCCTTTCTATCAAATTTACGAAGGCGCGACTATTTTGGGCGGCGGTGAAATCCATTTTGCCAACTGTCCGGCGCCCAGCTTCAACCCCGATTGGAGCAGCCTGCCCGAAGACGTATGGCATCGCACCAAAGTCCTGATCGTCTGCTCACCCAACAACCCGAGCGGCAGCGTCCTGCAATTAGAAGACTGGAAAGAAATTTTTGATTTACAAGACAAATACGGCTTCGTTATTGCCTCTGATGAATGCTATTCCGAAATCTATTTTGACGGCAACAAACCAATCGGAGGCTTGCAGGCTGCGGCGCAATTAGGACGCGGCACGCGCAACATTATTATGTTCACCAGCCTGTCCAAACGCTCCAACGTCCCCGGTTTGCGTTCCGGCTTTGTCGCAGGCAATGCCGAGTTGCTCAAAAACTTCCTGCTCTACCGCACCTACCACGGCAGCGCGATGAGCATTCCCGTCCAACGCGCCAGCATTGCCGCTTGGAACGACGAAGAACACGTCATTGACAACCGCCGCCTCTACCAAGATAAATTCGACCGCGTCATCCCTATTTTGCAACAGGCATTCGATGTCAAACTGCCTGACGCGTCGTTCTACATTTGGCTGAAAGTTCCCGACGGCGACGACTTGGCATTTACGCGCAACCTGTGGCAGAAAGCCGCTATCCAAGTGTTGCCCGGCCGCTTCCTCGCCCGCGATACCGAACAAGGCAATCCGGGCGAAGGCTACGTCCGCATCGCTTTGGTTGCCGATGTGGAAAGCTGCGTCAAAGCGGCTGAAACTATGGTTGCTTTATACCGCCGATAAAACAAAGGCCGTCTGAAATTTCAGACGGCCTTTTTATTAAATAATCGGATAATTTATATGGTGAAGTCCAGAAGGTAGAAATCTTCTTTACCTACGCCGCATTCAGGGCATTTCCAGTCGTCGGGAATATCTTCAAACTTGGTTCCGGCAGGCAGGCCGTGCTCGGGATCGCCGAGGTCTTCGTCGTAAATCCAGCCGCAAGGGCCGCACATATATTGAGCCATTTGGTGTTCCTTCCATTTTGAAAGGCCGTCTGAAACCGTATTTTCAGACGGCCTTTCGTGTGTCTTATTGTTGATATTTTGAATTTATTGCGCTGCTTCCAAAGCGGCTATTTCTTTACGCAGGTGTTTGATGGCCGGTGTTACGATGGCGACGAACATGGCCTCGCGGACGCGGCGTTGCGCCGGACTGCGCATCAGATAGCCTTTCGCGCCTGCATGCAATGCGGCAGATTGAGTGGCGTTCAGTGCCAACACAGCAGCCGCTTCACGCAGTTTCAAGGTTGCCAGAGTGTCAGGTTTGTTGTTCCACGCATCATCGGCAAGGCGTTCGGTTTCCGCCCATGCGCCATCCAATGCGGCTTTCAAATCATCGTAGCTGTGGTCGAGGTAAGCGTTCACTTCCGCGTTCACTACATTGGCCATGCGGATAATACCGAGCGCACCGTCAATCACACCGGCGCCGATACCCATTTGCAGCAAGATGAAACCGGCTTTAATAGTCGGAATATAAGACTGGAACTGCTCAGGCGTAGCAATCACATCTTCATCCGGAATAAACACGTCTTTAAAATTCAGGCTGTAAGTGCGCGTGCCTTCCAAACCGCAGAATTCAGGGCAATCTTGCAGGGTAACGCCTTCCCATTGGCCGCCGGTGATAAACATCACATAGCTGTCGCCGATTTGGGCGGTATTTGCCCAAATGTGGTCTTCGCCGATATTAGATACCCAAGGCAAAGCGCCGTTGACTTTGTAGCCGCCTTCAACGCGCTCGGCTTGCAAGTTGTGTTTTTCGATACCGGCAAGGTGTTTGACGGTATTGGACATGCCCGTACCGGCCAAAACTTTGCCCTGCAGAATATCGGCCAAATATTTGTCTTTAACCGCTTGGTTGGGGGATTGGTGCAGATACCACGCGCAAGCCGCCTGACACCATGCGCTGAACGAAGTCGCGCCGCATTCTTTACCGATTTCGCGCAATACGGCGATTTGCGTTGCCAAACCCAAACCGTTACCGCCTTCTTCAACCTTACCGGTCGCGGCAAAACCGCCGATTTTGCCCAATTCCAGCATAAATTCTTTTGGGTACAGGCCTTTACGGTCGATGTCGTCCACCAATGGTTTCAGCTTGCTTTTAACGAGTGCGGCAACATTGTTCAGTAAAGCTTCGCGTGTCATGATTTTTTCCTCTGAATAAGGTTTGAAGCGTAGATGGTTCTACTTATGAATTATTCTTGGCAACAAGGATATCCTTGCTTTTTGCTAAAAGGCCGTCTGAATTTTCAGACGGCCTTTTTTGATGAGATTAGGCAAATGCCTGCAATTCAGGGTTGATTTCGGTTTTGGCAAGGTTGTTGACGTAGTTGCACAAGGTTGCCAAAGCAACGCCCATGACGACTTCAACGGCTTGCTGTTGGTTGTAGCCTGCATCGAAGAAAGCTTTCAGCTCGTCGTCGGATACCGCGCCTTTTTTCGCCATAATGGCCTGGGTGAATGTCGCCAAAGCACCCAGTTTGGCATCGTCAAACTCGCCTGCAGCCAATGCGCGTGCGGCTTTGATGGATTGTTCGGACAGCAGTTTTTTCAGGGTGGCCAGTTTGGTGTGGCCGGCAACGCAGAAACCGCATTCGTTGGTACGGGCGGCGATGATTTGGACAACTTCAACTTCGCCGTCAGTCAGGCTGTTGGCCGCATTCAGCTTGCCAACTTCTTGATAAAACGCCAAAGCTTCAGGCGCATTGGCCAAAACGCCGATCAGGTTAGGAATAAAGCCGTTGTTTTTCAATACGGCTTCAACGCGTGGTTTAGCAGCTTCAGGAGCGGTTTCAACTGTGTGTATGGTCAAGCGGGACATGTGTATAACCTTCTTATTTGGTGAAATGAAGTGTCCATCATAAGCCATCTGCCTCCATCAGAAAAAGACTTATTGGTTATTTACCGTGAACCAAAAGTTATAAGGCCGTCTGAACGGATTCAGACGGCCTTATCAAATGATTCAATTCATTATTTCATAAAGTTTTTCAGCAGCATAGAAGCAATGTCGTCCAAGCCGAAGCCATCCGCATCTTGAGCCGTGCCGTTAGGTGTGGCTTTATCTACCAAGTCAGGCAATACTTTGGCCAACAAATCGCCTGCTTGACCGGCATCCACGCCGAATTTTTGCGCGATTTGGTTTACCGTATCGCTGCCCAAAGCATTTTGTAGGTCGCTGCCGGACACAGGCAGGTTGCTGGATTGGTTGGAAACCCAGCTGCTCAGGGCATCGCCCAAACCGCCTTGTTGCAGTTGGTTGATCAGGTTGCCCACACCGCCTTGCTGTTTCACCAAATCCATCGCCATATCGGTCAGAGAACCTTGTGCGCCGTTTTCGCTGTTGCCACCCAACATTTGGGTAGCCGCATTCAAAAGATTGTCCATGAGTGCCATGACTTTTTCCTTGTATTTGTGTCTAAAAAAGAGAACGGAGTGTAGCAAAATTTGCACTGAAAAAAATCAGACTTAACCAAACTAAACCTCTTTTATCTCAAAGCCGTAATAAAACCAAGGCCGTCTGAAATCAAGTTTCAGACGGCCTCTATAACGAACCATGTGCTATTCTTCGCGGCCATTGAAATACTCGGCCGCTCCGCCTTCAAAAAAGCCTTGCAAAATCGCCTGCGCCGCTACTTGGTCAAGCACGGATTTTTGTTTTCGGCCAAACACTTGGGCTTCAGCAAGCAGGCTTTCCGCGTATAGGGAAGACATCCTTTCGTCCACCCAATAAACCGGCAAATTAAAACGTCCGTGCAAACGGCGGCCAAACTTGCGGCTCAAACGGGTCAGCTCATGCTCCGTGCCATCGGTATGCGTCGGCAGGCCGACCACAAAATACTTGGGCTGCCATTCTTTGACCAGCTTGGCAATGGCCTCAAATTTTTCATCGTTGCTGTTGCCGGTTACCGTCGCCAGCGGATGAGTCATACCCAACTCAGCGTCGCCCTGCGCCACGCCAATACGCGCCTCGCCGAAATCAAAGGCCAAAACCGTACCTTTTGGTGCATCAGGCATGGCCGACTCCTGAAACTAAGGCGTTCGGATTGACACCCAATTTTTCAAAAGCGGCGGCATAACGAAGCTCGTAAGGCACATCAAAAAGAATATGCTCGTCCGCAGGGACGGTCAGCCAAACATTTTCTGCCAGCTCGCGCTCCAACTGCCCTTTGCCCCATTTAGAATAACCGATACTGATCAAAGCCTTATCCACCGCACCTTCTTTAGACAGGTTTTCAATCACATCGCGCGAAGAAGTCAGCGCCACGTTATCGGTTACCACCATGCTGTTTTGCCAGCGGCCGATCGGCGTATGCACGACATAGCCGCGCTCAATCTGAACCGGCCCGCCCATCATCACGTTTTCATGTTGCAGGCGCAACGGGATATTGCGGTCGGCGGCGGCAAAAATCATGTCCATGGTAATCGGCGAAGGCTTGTTGATGATGATGCCCAGCGCACCTTCTTCATCGTGTTCGCACACATAAATGACCGTATCCGTAAAAAACGGATCGTCCATATGAGGCATAGCAATCAGGAAATGGTTGGCTAAATTCATATTCTTCTTAATCTATTAAGCTGATTTTATTATTTTTGGCCGTCAGAAATCGGCGCGTCCACCACGCAGGCGCCATAAACTGCGCCGCCTGCCGGTACCGGCGCATCGGTTTTCGCATGGGCAAAACACGATACCGCGCTCAAAGAGTTCTTCGGCGAACCTTGAACGATTTTATCGCTGTACACCAAATAAGCGAAAGACTTACGTTTCGGATCGTAGTAGCGGATAATCTGCTGGCTCTTAAATGCTATGCTAGCACTGCGTTTGAACACTTGTCGCGGTTTCAAAACTTCAGACTCGTTATAACGGATGACTTCCGCACTTTGCACGCAGGAAACCGATGCGTCGCTGGCATCTTCTTCCAGATTGACCGTTTCTTTCAAACCGCCTTTTTTCGCGTACGAAATATAACAGGCAACCCCCTGCACATCAGGATCATCAAAACCTTCCACTTCAATACGGTCGTTTTTACCCAACATATGAAACACCGTACTGGCGCGTCCGATTTTATCGGTATCGTTACCGCAAGCCGCCAAAATCATGGCGCCCAACACTACTAATAAATATTTTTTCATAATATCCTGTCAATGCAGACTGTTAGTTTTCAGGCAGGCAGAATCATATCCGCCTACTCCATCATTACTATATAAGACCGTTCGTCCATATTGCAACCCAATATTATTTTCAGACGGCCTGACAGACAGTATAATCCGTCCTATTGTTCCTACTTTAATAGCAAGATCGAACCATGCGTTACAAACCCCTCATCCTCGCCCTGCTGCTCAGCTTCTCCCTGCCAACCTATGCTGCCAAAGACACGCCGAAAGAAAAAGCGGCCACCGTCAAAAAAGCTGCGCCCGTGAAAAAAGAGAAAGAAGCCACTAAGGCAGATGTAAAAAAAGAAACCTCAAAAAAACAAGCGGTAAAAGAAAAAGAGGAAGACAAAAAAACGGTTAAAGCCAAAGTCTCCAAAGAGAAGGAAACTGCCGACAAAAACGAACGCGCTTCAGCCAAAAACAAAACGGTTAAAGCCGCCGAAGCTGCAGCCGACAATAAAAAGGCCAACCGTAAAGCCGAAGAGCCTAAAGAAACAGCAAAAGACAAAAAAGCCGCAGCTGCAAAATCCGGCAAAGCCAAAGAACAAGACAAAAAAACTGCTGAAGATAAAAAAGACAGCAAAGCCAAAGAACCCGTAAAAAAAGAAGAACCTAAGGAAACTAAAGCCAAAGAACCTGCTAAAAAAGTGGCCGAGGATAAAAAAGACGGCAAAAAAACCAAAGAGCCAGTAAAAAAAGCAGCCGAAGACAAAAAGGCCGAAGCTAAAGAGCCTGCAAAAAAAGCTGTTGACGACAAAAAAGACACAAAAGCCAAAGAGCAAAACAAAAAAGCCGAGCCTAAAGTTGAGCCTAAAGCCACTTCTTCAGCCGACAACGATTTCAAAGCAGCCGTAACTGCCGCCGCCAACGATATGGAAACCAAAAAATCCTTTGCCAAACGCAACGAGGGTTTCATTATCCATGTCAATGCCACGCTCAAACAGCTGCAACAAACACGCAACAACCTCTCCGGCATCAACCGCAAACAACGCGACGCATGGGAAAAATTCCAAAAACTCAATGCCGATGCCAACCAGTTAAAAGCCGAAGTTTCCAACACTCGCGCCCAAATTTCGCGTTTTGTGTCCGGCAACTATAAAAACAGCCAGCCCAACGCGGTCGCCCTCTTCCTGAAAAACGCCGATGCCGGCCAAAAAACCCGCTTCCTGCGTTACACGCGTTATATCAACAACGCCAACGACCAAGTTATGAGAGACTTGGAAAAACAACAAAAAGAGCTGGCGGCGCAAGAGCAAAAAATCAACAATGAATTGGCTTACCTGAAAAAACTGCAAGCCAATATTCAGGCTTCATTGCGTCAACAAGGCGTAACCAATACCGCCGAACAAGCCGAAAGCCGCCGTCAAAACGCGCAAATAGCCAAAGAAGCGCAAAAGAAAATCAACCACAGAGAAAACGAGCAACGCCTCAACAACCTCTTGAAAGATTTGGAAAAACGCAAAGCCGAGCAACGCAAAGCCGAAGCCGAAGCACGTAAAAAAGCCGCCGAAGCCCGCTTGGCCGCTGCCGAAAAAGCCCGCAAAGAGCAGGCTGCCGCCCAGCAAAAAGCCGAAGCCGAACGCGCCGCCATGTCCACGCTAACTGACGAAGACATGAAACTGCAAGCCCCGAACACCCAAGGCTTTACCGTCAGCAACGCCAACAGCTTCAGCCGTATGCAAGGCCGTCTGAAAAAACCGGTCAACGGCACACTGGCAGGCCTGTTCGGTCAAGACCGCGGCGATGGCGAAGTTTGGAAAGGCGTGTTCTACAATACCGTTCCTGCTCCGGTCAGCAGCATTGCCTCAGGCACGGTTACTTTTGCCGGCGAGATTGAAGGCTACGGTAAAGTGGTCGTCCTCGACCACGGCGACGGCTATGTCAGCATTTACTCCGGTCTGAACGAAATCGACATCGCCCAAAACTATGCCGTCAATGCCGGTAGCAAGATTGGCACCAGCGGCACTTTGCCGTCGGGCGAAACCGGCCTTTACCTTGAAGTCCGCTACAACGGACAAGTCATGAATCCGCTTTCATGGATTAACTGATGTTTCAGACGGCCTGAGTGAGCTCTCCCCTTCAGGCCGTCTGAATTTTCATCATAAACCACAATAAAACACGATTTTCACGCCTGTTCAGCACATTAAACAACAAACTTTTACCTTAAACTTATTGTTCCAAGCGTTTAAATCACATAAAGTCAACGGGTTCAGAGAAAACAAAAAACACTTTGCTTACCGTACACAAAAAGAAAGTCAAACGAATGTCAACAAAATCCACTTTGAAAAAAGTTGCAATCTACACTCTCGGCGCATTTAGCGGCATCGCCCTCAGTCTGAGTGTACAAAGTTTTGCCGCCGAAAAAGACAAAAAAGACAACGAGGCCCTTCCCGTGCAAACCATCCGCACCATGGCAGAAGTGTACGGCCAAATCAAAGCCAACTATTACCAAGACAAACCCGATGCCGAGCTTTTTGAAGGCGCAATGAAAGGCATGGTGTCCGACCTCGATCCGCATTCCGAGTATATGGACAAAAAAGGCTATGCCGAAATGAAAGAATCCACCAGCGGCGAATTCGGCGGCCTGGGCATGGAAATCGGACAAGAAGACGGCTTCGTCAAAGTCGTTGCCCCGATTGAAGACACGCCGGCAGAACGTGCCGGCGTAAAAAGCGGCGACTTCATCGTCAAAATCGACAATACCTCTACGCGCGGCCTGACCGTCAGCGAAGCCGTCAAAAAAATGCGCGGCAAACCGGGTACCAAAATTACCCTGACCCTTTCACGCAAAAATGCCGACAAACCCATCGTCGTCAACCTGACCCGCGCCATCATCAAAGTCAAAAGCGTGCGCCATCACCTGCTTGAAAAAGACTACGGCTACATCCGCGTTTCCCAATTCCAAGAGCGCACCGTTGCCGCACTCAACGAAGCCGCACAAGCCCTTGTCAAAGAAAACAAAGGTCCGCTCAAAGGCATCATTCTCGACTTGCGCGACGACCCAGGCGGCCTGCTCAATGGCGCAGTCGGCGTATCCGCAGCCTTCCTGCAACCTGACGTAACCGTTGTCAGCACCAAAGGCCGTAACAAAAAAGAAGGCATGGTTCTCAAAGCAACTGCCGAAGACTACATCACCACCAGCGGCAAAGACCCGTTGGCCGGATTACCTGCCGAGCTGAAAACCATTCCTATGACCGTCCTGATTAACGCAGGCTCTGCCTCCGCTTCCGAAATCGTTGCCGGCGCATTGCAAGACCACAAACGCGCCGTCGTCGTCGGCACACAAAGTTTCGGCAAAGGCTCGGTGCAAACCCTGATTCCGCTTTCTGGCGGCAGCGCAGTCAAATTGACCACCGCCCTTTACTACACGCCGAACGACCGCTCGATTCAGGCGCAAGGCATTGTTCCTGACGTTGAAGTCAAAGACAAAGACCGCGCCTTTGAAAGCCGCGAAGCCGATTTGGTCGGCCATATCGGTAATCCGCTGGGCGGCCAAGACGTCAACAGCAGCAACGAAACGCCTGCCAACACAGAAACCAAAGCCGATAAAGACAAGTCCAAAAAAGACAAAGACGAAGACATCTCCAGCCGCCGCATTCCCAATCCGGCCAAAGACGATCAGCTCCGTAAAGCCTTGGACTTAGTGAAAAATCCAGCCGAATGGCAAAAATCTTTGGGCTTGGCAGCGAAAAAACCTGCACCGAAAAAAGATGCGGATAAAGACAGTAAGAAATAAACCTGTTATTTCTCAATAAAAAAGGTCGTCTGAAAACGATATGATTGTTTTCAGACGACCTTTTCACACATCAAATATTCCACAGGGAAAACACCATGGCAAAAGCCCCCAAAACCATCTACCAATGTTCCGAATGCGGCGGTACTTCCCCGAAATGGCAGGGTAAATGCCCGCATTGCGGCGAGTGGAACACGCTTCAGGAAAGCCTGGCCGCGCCCGAACCGAAAAACGCCCGTTTCCAATCTTGGGCGGCGGACACTTCGACCGTCCAATCCCTCTCCGCCGTTACCGCGACCGAAGTGCCGCGTAATCCGACCGGCATGGGCGAGCTTGACCGCGTATTGGGCGGTGGTTTGGTCGATGGCGCGGTCATCCTGCTCGGCGGCGACCCCGGCATCGGCAAATCTACGTTGCTGTTGCAAACCATCGCCAAAATGGCGCAAAGCCGTAAAGTGCTGTACGTTTCCGGTGAAGAATCCGCCCAACAAGTCGCCCTGCGCGCACAACGTTTGGAACTGCCTACCGAAGGCGTGAACCTGCTTGCTGAAATCCGCATGGAAGCGATTCAGACGGCCTTGAAACAGCATCAGCCCGAAGTCGTCGTTATCGACTCCATCCAAACCATGTATTCCGACCAAATCACTTCCGCCCCCGGTTCCGTGTCGCAGGTGCGCGAATGTGCCGCCCAACTGACGCGTATGGCGAAACAGATGGGCATCGCCATGATACTGGTCGGACACGTTACCAAAGACGGCGCGATTGCCGGCCCGCGCGTGCTGGAACACATGGTCGATACCGTGCTGTATTTCGAGGGCGACCAACATTCCAACTACCGCATGATACGCGCCATTAAAAACCGCTTCGGTGCGGCAAACGAACTGGGCGTATTCGCCATGACCGAAAACGGTTTAAAAGGCGTATCCAATCCGTCCGCCATTTTCCTCGCCAGCTACCGCGACGATACGCCCGGCTCGTGCGTTTTGGTTACACAAGAAGGCAGCCGCCCGCTTTTGATCGAAATTCAGGCATTGGTCGATGATGCACACGGTTTCACACCCAAACGACTCACCGTCGGTCTCGAACAAAACCGCCTCGCCATGCTGCTCGCCGTCCTCAACCGCCACGGCGGCATCGCCTGTTTCGACCAAGACGTGTTCCTCAATGCCGTCGGCGGCGTCAAAATCGGCGAACCCGCCGCCGACCTCGCCGTCATCCTCGCCATGCTCTCCAGCTTCCGCAACCGCCCCATGCCCGAAAAAACCGTGGTTTTCGGCGAAATCGGCCTCAGCGGCGAAGTCCGCCCTGTTGCACGCGGACAAGAGCGGCTCAAAGAAGCGGAAAAACTCGGCTTCAAACGCGCCATCGTCCCCAAAGCCAATATGCCGCGCAATGCCAAAGAGTTTCCGAACCTGAAAATCTACGGCGTCAGCAGTTTGCAGGAAGCGATTGATGTTTGTCGTGACGGGGACTAAACCGTTTCGATAATCCTCCTAAAAAACAATCATCTAAAAGGCCGTCTGAAAACTTTCAGACGGACTCTCTTTAAATTTAAATAATTTTGTTATATTATAACGAACGATTTTATTCTATCTTTTCTACACATCAAAAATCGGAGAGAAATCATGAAAAAAACCGCTTTGCTTATCGCATCCGCCTTCCTGTTCAGCACTGCCGCACACGCCCATCGCGTTTGGGTTGAAACCGCCCACACACATGGCGGCGAATACCTTGAAGCCGAATTGGGCTATGGCGAATTCCCTGAGCTTGAACCTATCGCCAAAGACCGCCTGCACATTTTCAGCAAACCCATGCAACTGGTAACTGAAAAAGGCAAAGAAAACATGATTCAAAAAGGCACATACAATTACCAATACCGCAGCAAATTGCCGGTCAAAGACGGTAGCTACCTCGTTACCGCCGAATACCAACCGACTTTCTGGTCAAAAAACAACGCGGGTTGGAAGCAGGCAAGCATCAAAGAAATGCCTGATGCAAGCTATTGCGAGCAAACCCGTATGTTCGGTAAAAACATCGTCAATGTCGGCCACGAAAGCGCAGATACCGCCATTATCACCAAGCAAGTCGGCCAACATTTGGAAATCGTTCCTTTGGACAACCCTGCCAACGTCCACGTCGGCGAACGCTTCAAAGTCCGCGTCCTCTTCAATGGCGAGCCGCTGCCCAACGCTACCGTTACCGCCACATTTGACGGCTTCGACACCAGCGACCGCAGCAAAACCCACAAAACCGAAGCCCAAGCCTTCTCCGATACAACGGACGACAAAGGCGAAGTCAGCATTATTCCCCTGCGCCAAGGCTTCTGGAAAGCCAGCGTAGAACACAAAGCCGATTTCCCCGATCAAAGCGTGTGCCAAAAACAGGCTAACTACACCACAATGACCTTCCAGATCGGTCATTCACATCATTAATTTTTCCATAACAAAAGGCCGTCTGAATAGTTCAGACGGCCTTTATTCATCCTATTTAAGGACGATGCGGCGCAAACCGCCATTGTCCCAATTCCAAATTCAAATCAAACAGATTCAGACGGCCTATTGCCACACGGACCAAGCGCAAACATGGAAAGCCTGCTTTCGCCGTCATCCTTCGCACTTGGCGGTTTTTCCCTTCCGAAATTTTGATTTCCACCCAAAAATCAGGCACAGACTTACGCACGCGAATCGGCGGCACGCGCGACCATAAAATATCCGCTTCGCCCTCTTCCAATACCCTAACCTCGGCCGGACGGGTGACAAAATCACCCAAATCTACGCCACGGCGCAATAAATCCAATTTGGCTTCATCAGGAGAACCCTCCACCTGCACCCAATAAGTTTTGACCTGCTTGAATTTCGGGTCGGCAATCTGCGCCTGCAAACGGCCATTATTGGTCAGCAGCAGCAAACCCTCGCTGTCCGTATCCAAACGGCCGGCCGGATAAAATCCCGGTTTCTCGACAAAATCCTTCAGGCACTGATGTTTTTCATGTGCAGAAAACTGGCAAATCACGCCATAAGGCTTGTTTAGGATAATCAAATCGTTCATTTCACACTTTCAGACGGCCTCAGATTTCAAGCAATTCCGGATAATAAAAAAGACACCGTATAAACGGTGTCTTTCATATTTGGCGGAGTAAGAGGGATTCGAACCCTCGATGCAGGTTGACCCCACATGCTTCCTTAGCAGGGAAGTGCCTTCAGCCTCTCAGCCATTACTCCTAAGGAAGTCCGCAATATACGCTTTCTGCCCTCCTTCGTCAAGCATTACCGCCTCAAACTTTCTTAACGCCATGAAATCATTTAAATAAAAATATAATATTTTTTGCACCATTCTGTTTTTATACTTCTTTCATATATGTTAAAATGATTCTGCTTTCTGTAAACTTTTTCTACGCCCATTATTACAAAGGAGTTCGCATGTTACGTTTTTCTGCTTTGGTTGCCGTATCCTCCCTGATGCTTGCCGCTTGCTCACAATCCGGCAATTCCCAACCATCCACTTCCTCCTCTCAAACTTCTACTCCAAAAACAACTGCCGCCGGTTCTGCCTGCCGTAGCATGGGTGAGGGCCATAAAGTCCATGGCAAAGGTCAAAACGATATTTATATGTGTAAAGTCGATGTAGCTTTAAACTCTACCGAAGCCAAATCCGCTTTGGATCCTAGCATCCGCGTTCACTACGGTAGCACATCCGGCGCAACTTTGACTTCCCGTCAAATCTCCAACTCAGTCGGCAAAACCCCTGATGAAACCTGCCAACGCGCATTCCTGAGCGCGGTTAAACGCTTCCAAAGCACTGCACATCGCAAAAAAGCCAAATCCGTTCACCTGGTTAGCTACTTTGACAAAGTAACCAAAGGCGGTAACGAGTACGAATGCCACATCGCTACATTCAACAGCCGTGTGGTTTTGAAAGGCAGCTTCCACTAAGTAATGTCAAAAATGCCGGACTTCAATATGAAGTTTGGCATTTTTCTATTTTATGGATACGACACCTCTTCAATGCCTGCTGGCCGATCCGTCTTTTACCGCCTGCTACGACCATGCTTCTCTAAACGCAGCCGATTCCCAACGTTTTGCCGCCACGCCTCAACTGGCGCAGCGTCAGGACTGGCAAGTCAGCCGAGCATTAAAACAGCAAACCGATTTACCGACTGTATCACTGAGCCACAGCCAAGGCTTTGCCGCTTTATTGTGTGCGCCTCATCCCTTAACAGCCGGTATCGATATCGAATTTATCCGCCCGCGTGATTTCAAAGCGCTGTCGGCTTTGGTCTGCACGCAGGAAGAACAAGACTTTTTGGAAACGGCAAACTGGCCGTCTGAAACGTTTTACCGATTGTGGTGTTTCAAGGAAGCCTTGATTAAAGCGGCAAATTTGGATTTCCCGTCAGACATGAAATCGGTCGGCTATGTTTTCGATTCAGGGCAACCCGTCGGTTTACGCGCCGGAAATCAAACCGATTGGCGCGGCACAAGCGCGATTTTGGCGGATACGATGGCACTTTCCTGCGTTTGGCAGGGAAAAGCCGTCGCCCTGCAATGGCAGTTTTTTGGTTCGCTCCAACCCAATGATTTAACCGACCCGCAAACCATCTAATAACTGACAAAATAATAATAATCTGATTTAATTTACTGCACTTTTACTGATTCCACACACCAACAGCAGCATTTGCAAAAGGCCGTCTGAACGATGAATCTTCGCCTCCTAAACCGCCTCTATACTGCCCTTATCCTGTTTCTTACCCTGTTTTTGGTTTATGCCTTTGCTTCACAAGCGCGCATCCAAACCGATTTGACCGCGTTGTTGCCAAGCGAGCAGCAACCCGATGCCTTACTGACGGCTGCGGATAAAGCCGCAGAAGCGCAGCTCAATTCGCAAGTTATTTTGCTTGCCGGCAGTACCGATGCCGAAACCGCTTTTCAGACGGCCTCTCAAATTGCCGATGCATGGCGCAAAAGCGGCGTATTTGAACAAGTCGACAGCAGCATGACGCCAAATTTGGACAAAGTGCGGGCGGATATGCAGAAGCTGAGCTTGGCCGTTTTGCCGCAAGACGAAATCCGCCTGCTGTTTGAGCAGCCGCAAGCCTATTTTCAAGCGCGCGCAGAAGCCGCGGCCAATCCTTTTGCCACCCCCTCCCCTTTGTCTTTAGAACAAGACTGGCTGGGCTTCGGACGCTTTGTTGCCGACAAAGCCAATCCGCAAAGCCGTTTGCAGTGGGACATGGACAACGGCATGTTGTTTGCCGAAGACCAAGGCAAAACTTGGGTATTTTTACGCGGACGGCTCGCCGGCGGCGATCAATTCTCCGGCAACGATGCCCTCTTACCGCTGATGGCGCAAAGCCGTCAAATCGCTTCGGAAAACGGCGCAGAAACCTTAAGCGCAGGTGGCGCATTGTTCGCCGCCGTATCCAAAGCAGCCGCAGAAAAAGAAAGCCGGATAATGAGCATGGTCGGGCTTGGGCTGACTTTTACGCTGCTGTTGTGGGTCTTCCGCAGCGGCCGCGTATTTTTGCTGTCCTTGCCTCTGGCAGCCGGTATGTTGACCGGATTGGCGGTTGCATTATTGACCTTCGGCAAAGTGCATATCCTGACCATCGTCATCGGCACCAGCTTGGTGGGTATGTTGGTGGATTTCCCGTTGCACTGGCTGGCTCCGTCAGTATTCGGGCCGTCTGAAAAGACTGTTTGGCAGGCCGAATCGGCAATAAAACATGTCTTGCCGAGCTTTGCCGTCAGCCTGACGATTACCGTCTTGGGCTACGCACTGCTGTGGTTCACCCCTTTGCCTGTACTGCGCCAAACCGCCGTATTTTCAGGCTTTGCCTTATTTGGTGCGTTTGGTGCCACCGTTTTATGGCTGCCGCCACTGTTTCGCCGCTACCGTGCCAAAACCGTGCCTTTTGCCGCATTAACCGAAAAGCTCTATTCCTTGTCAGGCCGTCTGAAAAACCGCCTGCACAAACGCGGCTGGTTAATCGTGGGCGGAATTTTGCTGGCAGTCGGACTGTGGCGCAGCGACTGGCGTGACGACATCCGTCAATGGGTCAATATGCCGACCGCGATGTTGACAGAAGTACAACAAATCGGCCGGTTGAGCGGTACGGATTTTGGCGGCAAATATTTGGTGGCCGAAGCACAAAGCGAAGATGCCCTGTTGAAGAAAACCGCCGAACTCGGCCACGCCCTGCAGCCCTTAATCGTGCAAGGCAAACTTTCCGGCATCCAATCGCCCGACCAATTCATCCTGGCGACAACGGAACAGCAAAAACTGCAAAACCGCCTGCGCGAATTGACCAAGTTGCCTGATAGCTGGAAACCGCTCACAGAAATCGGTATTCCGCGCAAAACTGTGCGCGATGCCCTGCTTCAAGCCGCCGATACGCAACCATTGTCGCTTTCAGACGGCCTGAATACCGATTTGGCAGAAGCTTGGCGTTCCTTGTATTTGGGCGAAGTGGAACCAGGCCGTTTTGCTGCCGTCGTGCGTTTGAACGGCATGGCCGATGAAGCCGCCGTACGCGCCGCAGTGCAACACATCTCCGGCGTACATTGGGCAGACAAACGCGCCCACTTAAACGAGCTTTTCCACCACACGCGCAATCAGGCCGCATGGTTGAAACTGGCTTCCTATGCGTTGGCATGGCTGCTTTTGTGGAAAATGTTCGGTTTCAAACGCGGCAGCAAAATCCTTGCCGTGCCGCTGGCCGCCGCCATCTGCACCGTTGCCGTACTCGGTTTGGCCGGCATTCCCGTCAGCCTGTTTGCCATGTTCGGCCTGCTTTTAGTATCCGCCATCGGCGTGGACTATGCCGTCTATGCCGCCACTGCACATCACAGCGCGCCGGCAAAATTAGGCGGTATGCTGCTTGCCGCAGCGACGACAGCCATTTCCTTTGCCCTGCTCGCCATCAGCAGCACGCCCGCTGTTGCCGCGTTCGGCATGACGGTTACCATCGGCGTGGCATTCAATATTTGGCTGGCAGGCACATTATTGAAAAATTAGACACAAGATGAAGACGATTGAAGTTGAAACGATATTTTTTTCAACTTCAATCGCCAAGTTGCAAAAGGCCGTCTGAAAAATTTTATATAGCAGTTTAAGCATTATTTAGCATTAAAATCAAAGGTATTTTCAAATACCCGTAGAATTCGACGTTGCCGTTATCGGCGCAGGCCCTTCAGGTTCGGTTGCTTCCGCTTTGCTGAACAAACAAGGCTTTAAAGTTTGCGTACTGGAAAAACAACATTTCCCGCGCTTTGTCATCAGCGAGAGCCTGCTGCCGCATTGGTGGGCGATTTGAAGGTAGAATAAGGACGAATGCCTTTCAGACGGCCTCGCCTGAAAACAGAACAGGCCGTCTGAAAATCTACCCTCATCATTAAATATTTTGACCGTTAGATAAAACCTTATGCGATTTATCCCTTTGCTTGCCGCACTGCTGCTTTCCGCATGCGCAACCTCGCTCCCTCATCCGCAAACGCTGCCGCCGCTTTCCAAAGAAGGCCAATGGTTCAAACTCGAGCAGACCAATGCGGCGGGGCAAACCGTTCAAACCAATCTCTTGGCAGTCGAGCCTCATTCAGACGGCATCCGCTTTGTCCAAACCGATGCACTGGGTGCGCCGGTATCGCGTCAATCGGTCAGCACCAAAGGCTGGAAAAACGACGGCTTTGTGATGCCCAATGCCACTTCGCGCCGACTGTTTGCCGCCTTGTTACCGCTTTTGGCCGCCGAACACGCCGCCACGCTTTACCCTGAAGCCCGCCAACAAAACGCCACCCATCAAGGCTTCTGCCCTGACGGCAAAGGCGCGGTATTCAGCTACCGCGAGCGTGATTTGTGGTGTGTTGCCCACCATTCCGAACAATTCCTTATCGGCTTCCCCGACCAAACTTTCTGGACGGTCAGCCCGATCGCAGAAGACTAATTCATGAATACTCCTGTTTATCTCAGCCGTCCGGCACTGACCAGCGCATTGGGCAGCGGCTTGCAAGTTCATGCCGATGCCTTACTCACGCCGTCTGAAAACACGCCCCTGACTTTTTCAGACCAATGGGTAAAAGGCAAAACGCATGCTTTCGGTGCAGTCAAAGAAACCCTGATGCCCCTGCCCGACAGCATCCCCGAAGCACACCGCAGCCGCAACAACCAGCTTATCCTGCACGCGCTTTCGCAAATAGACGAACTGATTCAGACGGCCATTGCCCGTTACGGCAAAGAAAGGGTCGCTGTCGTTACCGGTACGTCCACCAGTGGCGCAGACGAAAATATCCCTTTGTTCCAACACGTTGTCCAAGGCGGTGGATGGACGGATGTTCCGTTCAAACAGCTGCAACACACCATGGCTTCGCCCTCCGAATTTATCGCCCAAGTTTACGGTCTGGACGGCTTGCGCTATACCGTTTCCACCGCCTGCACTTCCGGCGCACGCGCCCTCATCAGTGCAGCCCGATTGCTTCGTGCCGGATTGTGTGATGCTGTGATTTGCGGCGGCGCGGATACGCTTTCTCCGCTGACGATCAATGGTTTTGCCTCTTTGGAAGTGCTTTCAGACGGCATTGCCAAGCCTTTTTCCGCCAACCGCAACGGCATCAATATCGGCGAAGCAGCCGCATTTTTCGTAATGACACGCGATGCCGATTTTGACGGCGAAATGCAGTTGCTCGGCTACGGCGCAAGCAGCGATGCCTACCATATGTCTTCGCCCCGCCCCGACGGTTTGGGTGCAGCCCAATCTTTTCAGGCCGCTTTGGATAAAGCCGGCTTGAAAGCGGAAGAGATCGGCTGGATCAATCTGCACGGCACCGGCACGCAGCACAACGACAGCATGGAAAGCCGAGCTGTTGCCGAAGTATTTGGCAGCCACACCCTTTGCACTTCAACCAAGCCGTCCACCGGTCATACCTTAGGCGCAGCTGGTGCGATCGAAGCCGCGTTTGCCTGGTTGATGGCCAACCACCAATACAATCCAGAAGGCAAACTGCCACCGCAACAATGGGACAACGTACCCGATTCCGAGCTGCCCAACATTGCTTTAACCGACGAAAACAGCCGCTGGCCGTCTGAAAAACGCATTGCCGCCAGCTCATCATTCGCTTTCGGCGGCAGCAATGCCGTTTTGATTATCGGATAAGTCCTTATATTTAGGCTGTCTTTTCAGACGGCCTTTTTCTTTTCCGCAACTTAAAAAACAATAACATCAAAACAACAACCAAATCCGCCGAAATATGCCATAATAGGCTTAGCACATTTCTTCTCGCGATGTGCCCGAAAAGAAAAACTTAACCTACATAGAGAATAATCCCATGACTAAATCCACCATTATCTATACCTACACCGACGAAGCTCCTGCATTGGCCACTCAATCCCTGTTGCCAATCGTGCAGGCGTTTACCCGCCACGCCGATATTGATGTCAAAACCAGCGACATTTCTCTCTCCGGCCGTATTTTGGCGGCGTTTCCCGAATACCTGACCGAAGCGCAACGCGTACCTGATGCGCTTGCCGAATTGGGCGAACTGGTGAAACAACCCGATGCAAACGTAATCAAACTGCCGAACATCAGCGCATCCGTACCGCAACTGACCGCTGCGATTAAAGAATTGCAGTCTAAAGGCTTTGCCGTTCCCGACTATCCCGCCGACCCGCAAACCGATGAAGAAAAAGCCATACGCGAACGCTACGACCGCATCAAAGGCAGCGCGGTAAACCCTGTCCTGCGCGAAGGCAACTCCGACCGCCGCGCGCCTAAAGCAGTGAAAAACTTTGCGAAAAAACATCCGCACAGCATGGGCGCATGGACCAAAGACTCCAAAACCCACGTTGCCACCATGCAAAGCGGCGACTTTTTCCATAACGAACAATCCGTTACCGTACCTGAAGCGACTTCCGTATCCATCGTATTCACCGACAAACAAGGCAACAAGAAAGAGCTGCGCGAGCCCGTCGCCCTGAAAGCCGGCGAAATCATCGACGCGACCGTGATGAGCAAAAAAGCCCTGCTCGCCTTCCTTGCCGAGCAAGTAAAAGACGCGAAGGCAAAAGGCGTATTGTTCTCGCTGCACATGAAAGCCACCATGATGAAAGTGTCCGACCCGATTATCTTCGGACACGCCGTCAAAGTGTTCTTCGCGCCTGTTTTTGAAAAATTCGGCGACAAACTGGCTGCCGCCGGCGTCAATGTCAACAACGGCTTCGGCAACCTGCTTGCCAATCTGGACAAACTGGATGCGGACACTCGCGCTGCCGTCGAAGCCGAAATCGCTGCCGTTTACGCTGCCAACCCCGATTTGGCGATGGTCGATTCCGACAAAGGCATTACCAACCTGCACGTCCCCAGCGATGTTATCGTCGATGCTTCCATGCCTGCGATGATCCGCAATTCCGGCCGTATGTGGGACAAAGACGGCAAAGCGCAAGACACCAAAGCCGTGATTCCCGACAGCAGCTACGCAGGCGTTTATCAAGCAACCATCGACTTCTGCCGCGAACACGGCGCGTTCGATCCGACAACCATGGGTACAGTACCCAACGTCGGCCTGATGGCGCAGGCGGCCGAAGAATATGGTTCGCACAATAAAACTTTCGAAATCGAAGCCGACGGTCAGGTTCAAGTCATTGATGCGGCAGGCAAAGTCCTGATGCAGCACGACGTTGAAGCAGGCGACATCTGGCGTATGTGCCAAACCAAAGACGCGCCCGTCAAAGACTGGGTACAACTCGCCGTCAACCGCGCCCGTCTGAGCAACACGCCAGCCGTGTTCTGGCTCGACGAAAACCGTCCGCACGACAAGAGCCTGCTCGCCAAGGTTAAAGCCTACCTTGCCGAACTGGATACCAACGGTCTCGACATCCGCGTCCTCGCTCCCGAAGAAGCTGCCAAGTTCAGCTTGGGTCGTCTGAAAAACGGCGAAGACACCATCTCTGTAACCGGTAACGTCCTGCGCGACTACCTGACCGACTTGTTCCCAATTTTGGAACTGGGTACCAGCGCGAAAATGCTGTCTATCGTTCCATTGATGAATGGTGGCGGTATGTTTGAAACCGGCGCTGGCGGCTCCGCACCGAAACATGTCCAACAATTCCTCGAAGAAAACCACTTGCGTTGGGACTCTTTGGGCGAATTCCTCGCACTCGCCGTATCGTTTGAACATCTGGCGCAAAAAACCGGCAACTCCAAAGCCCAAGTCCTCGCCGACACTTTGGATGCAGCCACCGAAAAACTGCTGTTGAACGACAAATCGCCTAAACGCAAAGCAGGCGAACTCGACAACCGCGGCAGCCATTTCTACCTCACCCTCTACTGGGCGCAAGAATTGGCGGCGCAAGACAAAGATGCCGAACTGAAAGCCGCATTTGCTCCATTGGCAGCCGCTTTGACTGCCGACGAAGCCAAAATCGTTGAAGAACTCTCTGCCGTACAAGGCAAAGCGGTCGACATCGGCGGCTACTACGCAGCCAATCCTGAAAAAGCGGCACAAGCGATGCGTCCAAGCGCAACCTTTAATCAGGCCTTGTCAGCCTTATAATTAAAGCAATAAAAGGCCGTCTGAATTTTCAGACGGCCTCAAACCTTATGGAAGCACAATGAAAAAAAACATTCTTTCTCTTACTCTCCTCATCAGCGCTCCGGCTTTGTGGGCATTTTCCCCTGCCGAATTGGCACAAACCCTGCAAAAACCGCAAAACGTGCAAGGCAATTTTGTCCAACAACGCCAGCTTAAATCCCTCAGCAAACCCATGACCACCAGCGGCAGCTTTACCCTTGTCCCACAAAAAGGCCTGCTCTGGAAAATGCAAAAACCATTTGAAACCACCCTGCGCGTGCGTTCAGACGGCATCATGCAATGGAACGGCAGCCAATGGGTCAACCCAAATGCCAGCAAGCTCAACGGCCAAAGCCGCCAAATCAAACTCTTCCTCGACCTTTTGGGCGGCAATACCCAAGGCCTGGAAAAACAATTTGATTTGAAATTAAACGGCAACGAGAAAAAATGGACGTTGACCTTAACTCCGAAAACCGCCATTACCCGTCAAATCTTCAACCGTATCGAAATCAACGGCGATACGCTGGTACGTAAAATCGAATTAGACGAAAAGCAAGGCGACAAAACCATCATGCAGTTCAACCAAATCCAAACTGATAAAGCCCTGGACAGCTTCAGCCGTACCGCCCTCTAAATTGCCTATTCCAACAAAAGGCCGTCTGAAAATAGATTTCAGACGGCCTTTTATATTAATCGGCAGAAGGCTGTTGCCCTTTTCGTTCCGCCTTTCTGGCTTCGCGAATGGCTTTAAGTTCGGCCTCTTTCTGTCTGGCTTTTTTCAGCCAAGCCTCCCATTGGTTTGGCGTTTCCAGCGTGATTCTGCCGATTTTTCCTTCGCGGAAATCGGTCAGGATATTTTCAGCAGCCTTTTGGTAGTTGACCCGTCCGCCGCTCAAAACCGCACCGCGTTTTTTGGCAATCCACTCCAGCCAAGAAGTATCGTCCCAATGGCTGCTTGGATCTTTGTCGGCTTGATAGCGCTCTTGCAACAGGGCCAGATAATGGCGGCGGAGGTAATCCAAAAGCTCAAGCGCTACTTCTTCTTCGTCCAGTGCGTTGCGTCCGACTGCACCGCCGGCCGCAAGGTTGTAGCCGCCTTCTTCGACGATAATTTTCGGCCACAACATACCGGGGGTATCGTAAAGCCAGAAATCGTCTGCAAGGAAAAGGCGTTGTTCGGCTTTGGTAATACCGGGTTCGTTACCGGTTTTGGCAGATTTTTTGCCGATCATGCCGTTAATCAAGGTGGATTTGCCGACGTTGGGAATGCCGCAAATCAGGACACGTAGCGGCTTCTCGATACCTTGGCGATGCGGAATCATGGCGCGGCAGGCTTGGGTAATTTTGCCATGAGCGCCGGTTTCGGAAGAATCAAGCGCAATGGCGCGGGTATCTTGGCGGCTGTTGTAGTGTTCGAGCCAAACTTTGGTACGCTCGGGATCGGCAAGATCTTGCTTGTTTAAGATTTTGAGTTTTGGCTTGCCTTTGGACAACTGGGCAAGCAAAGGGTTTTCGCTGGAAGCAGGCATACGCGCGTCTAACATCTCAATCACCATATCAACGCTTTTAATGCGTTCGGCAATGGCTTTTTTTGCCTTGTTCATGTGGCCGGGAAACCATTGGATAGCCATGTCTTTTTGTTCTTTCTATTCGTATCTGAGGCCGTCTGAACAATCATTTTTTTTCAGACGGCCTCGGTATTTGGATAATCGGTCAATCCGGATTTAGAGATTGCCATGTTCATAGCTGTAATAACCTGCTTCATCCATACATTGCTCGAACGTCTTGTATGTATTTCTATTTTGGACTTGCGATTTGCAAGTATTGATTTGGCGGGAAACTTCAGCTTCGCTCGCGCCGGTACGATGCCAACGGTAAGCAGTGACAGGCTCTGTCGCGCAGGCGGTCAAGATAAGCAAGGATAATGCGGTCAGACTGATTTTTTTCATGGTTTCTTCCTTTGAGGCCGTCTGAAACGGCAAGTTAGCGTCCTGCCAAGCTTTGAGCCTGACGGTGGCGGACAAGGAGTTCATAACGGCCTTTGAGGCGCTCGGCCAGTTTTTCCACAACATAAACGGAGCGGTGCTGACCGCCGGTACAACCGATGGCAATCGTCACATAACTGCGGCTCTCTTGTTGCAGGCGCGGCAACCAGCGGCTAATAAAATGGTCGATGTCATCAACCATTTCTTGAACCAACGGCTGCTGGCCCAAATAATCTTGAATAGGTTTGTCCATGCCAGTAAAGGGGCGTAATTCCGGATCGTAATACGGATTGGGCAGGCTGCGCATATCAAACATAAAGTCGGCATTATTGGGAGCGCCATATTTGAAACCAAAGGATTCAAGAATGACCAGCAAACCGACACGTTCAATATTGAGCCATTGTTGCACAGCATAACGCAGCTGCTGAGCATTCATTTTGGACGTATCGATGCAATATGCGATGTCTCTAAGCGGAAAGAGCCACTCGCGTTCTTTTTGCAGGCTTTCCAACAAAGTCAGGTTTTGACCAGACAAAGGGTGTCCACGTCGGGTTTCTGAGAAGCGGCGAACCAAAACACCCTCTTCTGCTTCAACAAACAGGACTTCAACCTGATGTCCTTCGTCACGCAAATATTGGATTTGCTCTTGCGCTTCTTGGATATTAATACGGGAACGGATATCAACGCTGACACCGAGTTTGGTTTCATCGGCCCGTTCGATATGGAGTGAAACCAATGATGGAAGCATTTCCAAGGGAAGATTATCGACACAGTAATAGCCCAAATCTTCGAGCTGCTTAAGAGCTACGGACTTTCCCGAGCCGGATAAGCCGCTAATCAGGACGATTTTCATGATTTTGTTCGTTTTCTTTGAGTTGTGTTTGGTGACGTTCGAGAAATTCTTTGGTGCTGTCTTTACCACGCAATTGAAGGATGTAATTGCGTACTGCAGCTTCAACCAATACTGCTAAGTTTCGACCGATTGCAACAGGCAGGGTAACGGAACGGACGCTGACGTTGAGGATAGATTCTGTTTCGGTACGGATGCTCAATCGATCAAGTTGTTTCATATATCCGTCGTCGGCCGGAACCAAATTGATAATCAGCTGGAGGATTTTTTTCGGACGGATAGAGGTTTCGCCAAAAATATGGCGGATATTAAGTATGCCCAAACCGCGTACTTCGAGGAAATCACGCAGCATAGGCGGGCAACGGCCTTCCAGCATTTCCGGGCCGGTACGGAAAAGTTCGACCGCATCATCGGCAATCAGGCTGTGGCCGCGCGAAATCAGCTCCAATGCCAATTCGCTCTTACCCAAGCCGGATTGTCCGGTAATGAGTACGCCCACTTCAAATACATCCAAAAATACGCCGTGCTTGATGGTGGAAGTTGCCAATGTCCGTTGCAGATAAATCCGCAAAACGTCCATCAGGTGCGGGCTTTCCTGTTTGGAAGTCAGCAAGGGGATACTGTTGGTATGGCAATAATCGCGCAATTTGGGCGATACCGGCAAGCCGTTGGCGACAATGACCAAAGACATGGGGATGTCGAAAAGCTCTCCGAAATCGTAGTTGAGCTCGCCCGACTCCAAGCGGCGCAAATATTCGGCTTCAGCTACGCCGACAACTTGAATTTGGTTGGGATGGATAAAGTTTAAGTGGCCGACCAAGGCCAAGACGGGTTTATCGGCTTCGACACCGATACGGTTGTCCGCGCCAGAATTGCCGGCAGCCCAAGCAAGTTCGAGTTTGTGCTGATTGTCGGAAAACAGGCGGCGGACGGATATGCTGGGCATGAATTACTCTTCGGTCAGAAGTGTGCGTACTTCTTCGGCAGAAGTTGCGGCCATTAATGCTTCACGGATGGCTTTTTGAGAGAATCTGCCGGCCAGTTTGGACAAGACTTCCAAATGTTCGCCGGTAGCGTTTTCAGGCACAAGCAGGATGAAAATCAAGGAAACGGGTTTGCCGTCGGGCGCATCAAAGGCAACCGGCTCTTTGGTGCGGATAAACGCACCGGTGGCTTTTTTCACGCATGCGTGACGGCCGTGAGGAATCGCCACCCCCTGCCCCAAACCGGTCGAACCAAGCTTTTCACGGGCAAACAGGCAGTCGAACACGTTGGTATTCGGTAATTCTGCTTCATTCTCCAGCAGCTGGGCGGCCTCTTCAAACAGACGCTTTTTGCTGCTGACTTCCAAATCCAAAACGATATGGGACAAAGGTAAAATTTCGCCAATCAGGCTCATGTGTATCTCTTTTAAATGTCGCAAAACAATAGGATTGTACCGATTGTCGGTGCAAATCTCAATCCTGAAGGCGTAATTTACACTCGCCCTGCTAACATTTTCCATGTTGTTCTTGATATTTTTTAACGAGCTAAAAATAATCCAACTGCTTGCTTATATTGAATTTAAAGTAAAAATGCTATCAATAGCCAAACTATGATTCAAATGAAAAGGGGTATGCCCGGCATACCCCTTTTCCCCTTCTTTTCAGACGGCCCCAACTTCTTTTTTTAAAACAGTTTGGAAACCAAAAATACCCAGAAATAATGGCAGACCAATCCGCAAAACCACGCCAAACCGATGCGGTTATTGGCCAAAAACGTTTGGAAGCACAACTGGCGATTGCGCGTACGGATGACAACATATTGCTGATACTGCCAATAAACAGTTATCGGCAATATCAACCAATACGGCCAAGTTGCACCGATTTTGATACCCAACACCGCCATCAATACCGTAAACCAAAAATGGCAAAGCATAGAGGCAGTAATGTCGTGATGGCCAAATGTGATTGCCGAAGTTTTAATGCCAATTTTCAAATCGTCTTCTTTGTCCGCCATGGCATAAATCGTGTCGTAAGCCAACGTCCATAAGGCATTGGCGGTAAACATCAGCCACGCTTCGGAAGGCACTCGGCCTTGCACGGCGGCAAAGGCCATGGGAATGCCGAACGAAAATGCCAGTCCTAAATAAAACTGCGGCAACGGGAAAAAGCGTTTGGTAAAGGGATATGTGATGGCCAGGAACAAGGCCGGAAGGCTCATCAGCCAAGTAAAGCGGTTGAGCTGCACCAAGCATAAAGCTGCCATCAGACACAACATGACGGTCAAAAGCAGCGCTTCGATTTTAGAAACCAAACCTTTGGCAAACGGGCGGTTTTTAGTGCGCTCTACTGCACCGTCAAAATTGCGGTCGGCAAAGTCATTTACCACGCAACCTGCGCTGCGCATCAAAAATGTGCCTGCGCTAAAGGCAAGAAAAATATCCGCGTCAGGAACGCCTTTAGACGCAATCCACAATGCCCAATAAGTCGGCCACAGCAAAAGCAGTGTGCCAATGGGTTTGTCGACGCGCATCAGTTTGGCGTATATCACCATCCGTCCGACAGCGTAACGCGGTAGAAATTGTAGAAAAAAGCGCCTTATGTTCATTGATGTAATGTGTCGTTGTTTATGTGTCGATTCGGAAGGAAAGGCTTTTTAGAGCCTTAGCTCTTATTATAATTTATTGCCGTCTGAAATCAAACAGATCTTAACAATTTAATTTATTGTATTATATCAGAATTATGACAAACATCGGTAAACGGTTTTATTTTCAGACAGCCTTAGCGGTATAAATCTATTAATTTCAATAAGAAATATTCTGTTAATTCCAATGTTTCGCCGTTCCAATCGAAATACGAACGGCGCGCGGTAACAGGCCGTCTGAAAGATGGATGGTCGAAATCTTCAAAACGAAGAAACTCAAAATCCGAACGCTTCAACGGCAATGTACCGTCAAACAGGCGCTCACCCAAAGGCTGCGTTCCACAATCCAATAATTCTGTCCATAGACGGCTATCTGGTCGGCACGCGCTTCTGGCTTGTATTACTGTTTCGCCGTCCAGTTTGAGCAAAACATCGCGCACAAAGATTTCGTCTCCGTTTTCTGCACCCTTCGTCAAACCCAAATACACCGGCTTGACTGAAAAATCCTTACCGGAAGCGCGCAACGCAGCGGTTAGCGAAGAAACGGTCAGCAAATGTCCGGCCTTAGACGGCAGAAGACTTGAAGCTTCGGCATATGAACAAAGTGTGCCACGCGGTATATCAAACGCCATTTACCACCTCTGTTTTGGCCAACTCCTGCCATTTGGCTTCGGGAAATTCATCTTTCAGACGGCCTTTAAGATATTCCAAGGTATCGCCGGCAACGGTTTCATCTTTACTGTCGTGAATATGGTTGAAAATCAGGCTGTGCAACCGGATGCCGTATTGTTTAAGCGCGGCGAAACTGAGCAGGGTGTGATTGATGCTGCCGAGCCGTCCGCTGGTAACGAGAATGACGGGATAAGCCTGTTGCTGAATATAATCAATAGTCAACAAATCTTCCGTCAGCGGAACCATCAATCCGCCCGCGCCTTCGACCAACACGATTTCATATTGCGCCGCCAATTCTTGCGTGGCAGTGCGGATTTTGTCCAAGTCCAAAGCCCTGCCGTCCAGACGGGCGGCAAGGTGGGGCGAGGCGGGATAGCTGAAGATTTCGGGCATGGTCAGCCCTTGTTTGTCGGCTTCCTGCATGGGTATGCCCATGATTTTGCGGTGGACGGCGATGTCCTCGGCGATGTTTTGGCAACCGGTTTGCACGGGCTTTTGCGTGATCACGCTTCTGCCCTGCTGCAATAATTGTTTTGCCAACACGCCGGTGGCGACGGTTTTGCCGATGTCCGTATCAATGCCGCTGACGAAGTAAACGCCTTTCATTTGCTGTGTTCCTTCAAAATTTGTACGGTTTTGTCGGCAAGTTCGGTCAAGAGGTCGTCTGAAATGATGTAAGGCGGCATGAGGTACACCAGCCTGCCGAATGGGCGTACCCAAATGCCCTGCGCCACGCAGTCCGCTTGAAAACGCGCCATATTCACGCCTTTTTCCAGCTCAATTACCCCGATGGCACCCAAAACACGCACATCTTTCACGCCGCGAATGTCCCATGCAGCTTTCAGACGGCCTTTTAAGATGCTTTCGATGCGGCGGATATTTGCCTGCCAATCTTGGGACAAAAGCAGTTTGACCGAAGCGCAGGCTACGGCACACGCCAGCGGATTTGCCATAAATGTCGGTCCGTGCATAAACACACCCGCCTCACCGCGCGAAATCGTTTCGGTGACTTTTTGCGAAGTAATCGCCGCCGCCAACGTCATATAGCCGCCGCTCAAGCCCTTGCCGATACACATAATATCCGGTACGACGTCCGCGTGTTCGCAGGCAAACATCTTGCCCGTACGCCCAAATCCAGTGGCAATTTCATCAAAAATCAACACGATATCAAATTCGTCGCACAAATCGCGCAATCCGCGAAGATACTGCGGATGATAAAAATACATGCCGCCCGCGCCCTGCACGACCGGTTCCAAAATAAAGGCGGCGATATCCGCATGATGCGCTTCAAACAAGGCGCGGACAGGCTGCAAATCCGCCTCGTCCCATTCATCGTCGAAACGGCTTTTCGGATTATCGACAAAATAACGCTGTGGTAACGCGCTGCCGAAAATATGGTGCATCCCCGTTTCCGGATCGCAGACAGACATCGCGTTCCAAGTATCGCCGTGATACCCGCGCCGTACCGTCGCAATATTCTGCTTCACCGTCAAACCCCGCGCCTGCTGGTATTGCACCGCCATTTTCAGCGCGACTTCCACCGAAACCGAACCCGAATCCGCATAAAAAATACGGTCCAGCCCCTGCGGCAAAATCCCGACCAACAATTTGCCCAGCTCCACCGCCGGCTCGTGCGTCAAACCGCCGAACATCACATGCGACATCTGTTTAATCTGCGCTTCAACCGCCTGATTCAAAACGGGATGATTGTAGCCGTGTATCGCACACCACCAAGACGACATCCCGTCAATCAGCCGCGTACCGTCCGCCAATTCGATGTGCACACCCTCCGCACGGCGCACCGGATAAACAGGCAACGGGTCGGTCATAGATGTATAAGGATGGAGCAGATGGGCGCGGTCGAAATCGAGCAGGGAGGAATGTTCAGACATGTCGAAAACAATGGTTTGATCAGTTTCATTATTATATAACATATTTCCTATTTCAGACGGCACGTCTTCCGTACTGCATCAACGCCAATCCGACCACTGCCGCCAAACAGCCGGCAACCAAAGAAACATGCAACGCCTCGCCCAAAAACCAAGCGGAACACAAAATGCCGAATACCGGCACCAAAGTAATGTACGCCGCCGCGCTGCCGGCGCCCAAAGTCTTCACGCCTTCAAAATACCACGCATAGCTCAAGACCGTTGCCCCGACAGACAGGCCAATCAAAGCAAACCAGCCCCTGCCGTCCATTTCGGCAAGCATACCAAACGGCAGGCCGTCTGAAATCAGCGCAGGCGGCAGCAACATCATTGCACCCAGCCAAGCGGTGGCCACAGTGACCGTCAGCGCATCAATCCCCTGCAACACCGCCCTGCCTATCATCGTATAAGTAACCAAACAGCAAAGGCTGCAAAACACCAGCACTTCGCCCCACCCTATGCCGCCGCCCGACAAAAATGCCGCAATCTCGCCATGCGTGACCGCCCATATCGAGCCTGCCACTGCCAACAACATACCCGACACAATCTTGCCGTTGAGCTTCTCGCCAAACAACAAAGCCGCAAAAAACATCGTCAACACAGGATTGAACGTGACCAACACCGTCGCCCTTGAAGCAAGAATCCGCTGCAAACCCAGCATAGACAACACAGTAAAACCAAATACCCCGAATGCCGCCGCCAGTGCCAATCCAAGCCATTGTTTGCGCGACAAAACCGCCAAAGTACGCAACCGATACCGTGCAAACAGCCAGCCCAAAAGCAAGATAGCCGCCGTCAAAAAGCGCAGCATACCGCCCGTTAAAGGTGGCAGCGCCTGTCCCAGCATTCGCCCCATCGGCCAAGATGCGCCCCAAAACGCCGCCATGCCCAATAGTTTTAGATGGATTGCTAAATGTTTCATGGTGATGGATAAATTGAATAATTGGTTTAGAAAGCGTACAAACGCAGTTTGGAAGGATAAATTTCCTTAGCCGCCGATACTTGATAGAGTTTGTGCGGATAAAATACTACGCTGAATCATTACGGAAACAAAGGCCGTCTGAAAGACTGATATCCAGCTTTTTCAGACGGCCTTTGCTGCTCAATCAATAAGGCTTACAACTCAATGCCTTTGAGTTTCGCCACGGTATTGATGTCTTTATCGCCGCGACCGGAGAGGTTGACCAAAATCACTTGGTCTTTGCTCATTTTCGGCGCGTTTTTCACCGCCCAAGCAACGGCATGGCTGGATTCCAGCGCAGGAATAATACCCTCGAAACGGCAGAGCAAGTCAAAGGCTTCGAGTGCTTCGTCATCTTTGGCAACGGTGTATTCCACGCGGTTGATGTCGTTCAAATGGCTGTGTTCCGGGCCGATGCCTGGGTAGTCCAAGCCTGCGGAAACGGAGTGCGTACCCAAAACTTGACCGTTTTCGTCCTGCATCAAATAGCTGCGGAAACCGTGCAATACGCCGATAGGGGCTTTGCTGGTAATCGGTGCGGCGTGGTCTGGCGTATCCACACCCAAACCGCCGGCTTCTACGCCGACCAAACGTACGTTTTCTTCTTCGATATAGGGATGGAACAAACCGATGGCATTGGAGCCTCCGCCCACGCAGGCAACGGCAACATCAGGTTGGCGGCCGATAGCTTCCAACATTTGTTCTTTGGCTTCATTGCCGATCACGCGTTGGAAATCGCGTACCATTTCGGGATACGGTGCAGGCCCTGCGGCGGTGCCGATGATGTAGAACGTATCGTCCACACGCGCCACCCATTCGCGCATGGCTTCGTTCATCGCGTCCTTCAAAGTACGGCTGCCGCTGTCAACGCTGACCACGTTCGCACCCAATAATTTCATGCGGAACACGTTCGGCATTTGGCGTTGAATATCGTCCGCACCCATGTACACGTCGCAAGTCATGCCGAAGCGTGCGGCGACGGTGGCAGAAGCCACGCCGTGCTGACCCGCGCCGGTTTCGGCAATCACGCGTTTTTTGCCCATGCGGCGGGCAAGCAGAGCCTGACCGATGGTGTTGTTGACTTTGTGCGCGCCAGTGTGGTTCAAATCTTCACGCTTCAGCCAGATTTGTGCGCCGCCCAAATGCTCGGATAATCGCGCGGCATGGTAAACAGGGCTGGGACGGCCGACATAGTGTTTCAAATCATGGCGGAACTCTTCCCAAAATGAAGGATCTTCTTTCGCTGCTTTATAGGCTTCTGCCAATTCTTGCAAAGCAGGAATCAGGGTTTCGGAAACGTACAGGCCGCCGTGTTCGCCGAAAAAGCCGTTCTCGTCGGGAGCGTGATAATTTTTCATGGGATTTTTCCTTGTTCGTTTTATGGTTTCAGACGGCCTGATTCAGTACAAGGCCGTCTGAAAGTAAAATTGTCAGCAATTATAGCCGTTTTCCATTCATCTTGTCGGCAACTAATTGAATAATAATATCAGCAGACAAAATAGGAACAACAGCGTACAGCTCGATGTTGCAATCAATGCCGTACCCAACGGCGGCGCGATATATTTTTCTTCGTTTTTGTTTCTCAGACATAGTTTCAATGCCAACATCCCCAGCCACAGTGCCAGCAACCAACAACCCAGAAAGTTAAGCGCAAGCAAAGCAATAATCAACTCATTGGTATTTATAGTACTTACGTTCAAAAATATCCAATTAAGGCCGTTAACAGACATAATGACTGCAGATATTTGTATCACATACAAAAGCGTTCCGCCCAACAATACCCTGATATGCCATTGTTTGGCCTTCAGCCACACTGAGACGACATTAAAAAGCCACCACAAAGCCATAAACGTCATTAAAGAGATTTCATAACGGTCCATCGCTCTACTCCTGAAAAACAGTCAATCCAGCCATTTCAAAAAAAGCCCGATATGCCGCCGCTTTTTTCGCCAAACTCAAAGGATAGGCACGCGAAGTCGAAGGCAGGCGCGTCAGAGTCAAATCACGCCCCGCATAGGGGAACGGTACTGTTTCGCCGGTCTTCGGCATTTTCATGCCGCTGCCTTGAATCTCCAACAAAACTTCGGTTGCCTTGCCGCCGGTGGTGCAAAGATGGCGGCACTTGGGCATTTGCGCCAATACTGCTGCCAAATCGACGGTTTCTATCACTTTTAAAAACTTATCCGAAGCATTGCCATGTTCGCGTATTGCCTTCAACACGGTCGGACAAGATGCAATCCCCTTCTCACTTAAAAACGCTTTGATTTTATCGGCGTCAAACGCTTTTTCGCCCTGCTTTTGAAAATGCGCCGCATCGCCGAAAAACACCAGCCCATACACACGCCACATATCGTTTTGAAAATTCGGATAATGAAACTGCATCGCGTGTTTTTCTTCTTTAGGCGGAAACGTCCCCATCATCATGACCGTTGCCTGCGGAGGCAACAAGGCTGCGAAGGGGTGGGACTCAACGATTGACTCTTGCATATCTGTATTCCGGTTGTTTTTCATTCAAACAAATTTTCAGACGGCCTTTACTGCCTGAATAAACGCCGCCATTTTCTCCCTGCTCTTAACCCCGCCGGAGATCTCCACGCCGCCGGACACATCCACCGCCGCCGCGCCACTGATTTTTACCGCTTCGGCAACGTTTTCCGCAGTCAATCCGCCGGCAAGTATCCACGGTTTGCCGATATTGCCGTGCAACATGGTCCAATCGAAACTTTGTCCCGTACCGCCGTATTCGGTCGGATGATAAGCATCAAACAACAAGGCGCGTGCATTCGGAAATTTGGCACAGGCCGTCTGAATATCGGCTGCGGACTGTACACGCACGGCCTTCAAATACGGGCGGTCAAACCGACGGCAAAAATCATCGTCTTCATCGCCATGAAACTGAATCATATCTATCGGCACCTGACGCAGAATCTCGCGGATGGTTTGCTCGTTTTCATTCACAAACAAGGCCACCACCGATACAAACGGCGGCAGATTTTTCACAACCGCCTGCGCCTGCTCAATATTCACTGCCCGTTTACTCTTGGCGTAAAACACCAGCCCGATGGCATCCGCGCCCAATTCGGCAGCGGCCAGCGCGTCTTCAGGTCGGGTAATACCGCAAATTTTGGTGCGTATGGTGTTCATGGGGATTGCCTTTTTAAACAGATGGGTCGGATATTATATAAGTTTAAGGCCGTCTGAACATGAAATATCAGGTTCAGACGGCCTTAAACTTTGAATCAACCATCAGCCGATAATTGCTAATAACTTTGTGATTATTACCCTGTTCTTATACTGCCTATTTTTTCATCACAATTAATTTATTCTTTATTATCAAATATCAAACCAAACTATCCACAATTGGATTCACACAAAATTTGGATAATGCCCGTCAATAAAAAATATTAAGGCCGTCTGAAAAAGTCTTTCAGACGGCCTTTTAGCCTTTTTACTCAAACGGTTTCTTCTGCCAATAAAACTTATCCTTTTTCAGACGGCCTTGAAATATATCGCCCTGTCCCAAAGCAAACACCAACGCGCCTGACAAATCCGTTCTCAACAGAGTAATGCCGTGCGCGCGGACACGATTTTGTACGGCAACGGTCGGATGTTTGTAGGCATTGGCATAGCCGCTGGATGCCACGGCATATTGTGGCGAAACCGTATGCAAAAAGCTGCCTGACGAAGCCGTGCTGCTGCCGTGATGTCCCAATACCAACACTTGGCTATACAGCGCATTGCCGTATTTCTCAATCAAACCTGCCTCGCCCTTCACGCCCAAATCGCCGGTTATCAACAAAGCTTTGCCGTTTGCCACGACACGCAATACGCAGCTTTGATCATTATCTTCCTTACCCGCATTTTCAGACGGCCTGAGCAACTCGAAATCTACGCCGTCCCATTGCCATTTGTCTTCTTGGCAAAACTCCGCATTCGGATAAAACTCAGGTTGTCCGGCAAGCAATTTATCGGTACCGACAGCCGCTACACTTTGAAAACCGCCGTCATGGTCAATATCATGGTGCGACAAAATCAAGCTGTCCAAACGGCGCACACCCATCGCGTTCAAACTCGGCACAATACCTGTTTGCGCCACTTGCTCCGTTCCCGTATCAAACAAAAGATTGCGGTTACGCGTTTGTATCAACACCGACAAACCTTGCCCTGCATCCATCACCGTAACTCTTGCCACCCCCTCCTCCAACTTGGCAGGACGGTAAAACACAAAGCCCAATAAAACCAGACATACCCAAGGTTTCAAGCCCATTCCTTTAGGCAACAATAACAGCAAAGCCGCCATCATCGCCAACACCAGCAAAGGCATGGGCGCCGCTGCGACGGCAAATTCAGGCGATACCGTAGCCAGCCATACCAAACCACGCAAAGTGTATTCCGCCAAAAATGCCGCTACCAACTGGACAAGTTCAAACGGGAAAACCGAACCCAGCAAAGCCAACGGCGTCAACACCCAAGAAAACCAAGGAATAGCCAGCGCATTAACCAACGGACTGAGCAAAGGTAACGAAGCAAACAAATAGCCCAGCAATACCACCGACAATACCGTTGCCGCCCATTGCCCCCGTACAGCCAAACGCCAACCCGACTCTTTCAGACGGCCTGATGAAGCCCAAATCAAAGCAGCAACCAAACCGAAAGACAACCACGTTCCCACGCCCAATACTGCCAACGGGTCCAACAGCAAAACAACGGCCAAGGCCTGCCACCACGCCGTCCAGCCCGAGCCGCCACTGCCGCGCCACCATGCCCACGCAAACGCAGCCAACATCAACACACTGCGTTGCGTCGGTACAGAAAAACCGGCCAAAAGCGCATAAAACAAAGCACCGGCAACACCGCCAGCCAATATCCACACACGCGGTTTTGCCGGAATCCACGGCAAATAACGGAAAATTCGCTTAATCAGCCAGGCAAACAATACCGCCACCATCGTCACATGCAAGCCCGAAATACTGACCAAGTGCGTCAGTCCCAAAGGCCGGAATGCCTGCCACAAAGGCGGCCGCAACGCCGATTGCTCGCCAATACTCAAAGCACGCATCAGCCCTATGCCGTCTGAAAACTCAGGATATTTGTCCGCCGTTCTCTGCCAACTCCGGCTTACCGCATCACGCATATCAGCCAAACCAAAACCACCACCTTGCCGCACGAGTTTCCTGTCGCGCCCCAAAGCACCCATGCCATCGATACCATTGGCCAAAGCCCATGTTTCACGGTTCAAACCGCGCACATTCACTTCACCGATTACCGGCTTTACCCGCGCCGATACAGACCACCTGCTGCCCACCGCCCAATCGCGCCGCTGATAATCCGACAACATCAAATCAAAAGCCTGCCCACGATCATCCCAAGCCCTTGCCGCAAACTGCACACGCCGACCATCATCACGCGGCATATCCGCCACTTCAACCGTCAAAACTTTAGCCGTCGCCTCCCCTGCAGGCCATTGACCGGCCAACACCAGCCCGGTCCGCCACACACCAAACGCCATGCCCATACAGACGGCCAGCGCCAACCAGGCCACAGCAAATCTTCGACACAACGCAAGCGCGCCAATAATTACAGCCAACCAAACCCACCATGACGGCACAAACGGCAACGCAAACGAAAGCACTACCCCAACCACCCAAGCAGGCAACACAAACCACCACGCCATGAACGTTTTCCCTTAAATTATGATTATTAGATATATAATAAATGCTTTTAGTAGATTATGACAAACACCAACCTGCATTAGCAGATAAAAAGAGAGGTTCAAATCATTTCAAAACTGATAGACGCAAAAAAGCGCAATCCGAAACAGATTGCGCTTTTTTATAAACTGGCACGCCCACGGGGAATCGAACCCCGGTTACCGCCGTGAAAGGGCGATGTCCTAACCGCTAGACGATGGGCGCGTAGATTTTCTGTGGCGCACCCGGAGCGATTCGAACGCCCGACCCTCTGGTTCGTAGCCAGATACTCTATCCAACTGAGCTACGGGTGCATCAAGAAAGATTTGAATTATAAAGAGAGGGCTGTTTACTGTCAAGCGTTTTATTTGGAAAACTTGCAGACAGCGTGTAAAATGCGCATTTGCTATTGAATTTACAGAGAATAAAATGTCAGATTTCGCACGCTGGCCGCTCTTATCCGAAGCATTTTCCCGTTTGGGACGGCCTGTGGTCGTGGTGGATTTGGAGACGACCGGTGGAAATTTCTATCAAGACAGGATAACGGAAGTCGCCCTTGTTCGTTTTGAGCAAGGACGCGCCACACATTACGAGCAATTGGTCAATCCTTGCCGCAGCATTCCCGAATTTGTTGCCAGGCTGACCGGAATTCATGATGAAACGGTGAAAAACGCGCCTGTCTTTGCCGATATTGCAGCCGATTTGTTGCCGCTGTTGCAAGGTGCAGTGGTTGTTGCCCACAACAGCCGCTTTGACTACACCTTCCTGCGCCACGAGTTTGCCCGTATCCATACTGACTTTGCCGCACCCTCGCTCTGTACGGTTCAACTGTCGCGCCGCCTGTATCCTGAGTTTTACAAACACAGCCTCGACAGCATTATCGAACGCACCGGCATTCAGACGGCCAACCGCCACCGCGCCATGACCGATGTTGCCGCATTGTGTGATTATCTCGAATTAAGTCTGGCAGAAAAAAATCATCAACAATGGGACGAACACGTCCGTGTATTGATGAATCCGAAAATGTTGCCCACTTGGCTGCCTGATTCGCTCGCCCAACAGCTCTATGCCCTGCCCGACAGTTACGGCGTATTGGTTTGGTTTGACCATTTCGGCAAAGCCCAAGCCATTGAAGCACACGAACGCACATACAGTGAAACCGCCACCCTGCTGCACAGCAAAAAACTGCCGCCGCACATCAAAGCCGCAGCCTCCATCCGTTTTATTCCGGCAGTCGGACAGCTTCATACACTATGGCTCAAAGCCCAGACCATGCAGGAATACCAACTGATGCCGTCTGAAAAATCCACATCGTTTTCTACCGTCCGCTTTATCGCTGACGAACACGGCAGCCTTCAAGCACGCATTGTCTTGTTAAACAGCGGCACCAGAAACTGGCGTCCTTACGGTTTGTTTGCCCACAAAAAAGCAGCCAAACGCGCTTTGACGCAATGGTCGCAAGAACACAGACTCTGCCCAGATTCGCTCAACATTTTGCCGACCAGCTATGCAAAGGGAGAACCCTGCCCTGTCGAGGCCGTCGGAAAATGCAACGGCGACTGCCGCCAGCCAAACGGCATCAAACATCAAAACCAACGCATTGCCGAGCTTGCCGCCCTACTCCCCGTAACCGATTGGGGCAAAGCGCACGAAATTGAAATTACCGAAACCGACCCCCTGACCGGAAACAGCATTACCCTGCTCTGCGCCGGCGGCGCGTTGGCATTGCCTGACGGCAGCTGGTATTTCGACAGCAGCCTGCCTCTCGTGATTAAAAACAAATTCAGGCAAGACAAAGAAAATATCCGTTTGATTGCTTAAAACAAGGCCGTCTGAAAACCAAATTTTCAGACGGCCTATTGTGAATAACTTTCCACTTTATTCTCAAAACAAAAACTGCCTAAATTTTAATCAGAACTTATTTTTATAATAGCAATCAAATACTAAACCAATTTATACACAAGCTGTTCACACAATTTTCAATGAAAGCTGTGTATACCCAGCCCAACGAGTAAACCATGAACAACCCTGAAATCATCTTCTTTGACATCGACGACACCCTCTACCGCAAATACACGGATACCCTGCGTCCTTCGGTTGCCCAAGCCATGCGCGCATTAAAAGCCAAAGGCATTTTGACTGCCATTGCCACCGGCCGTCCGGAAGCCGCCATTCCCGCCAAAGTCAAAGCCTTGATTCAAAAATGCGGTATCGACATGCTCGTTACCATCAACGGCCAATATATTTCCTTTCGCGGCGAACCTCTGCAAAGCTACCCCTTGGACATTGCCGACATCGAAACCGCCATCAACCTGCTTGAACAACACAAAATAGACTACGCATTCGTCAACAACCAAGAAATTGCCGTTTCCTCCCATTCGCCACGCGTTGTCGAAGGCTTATCGCATATCCTGCCCAACTTCCTGACGGACAAAGAATATTTCCGCAAACAACCTGTTTATCAAATGTTGGTCTTTGTGGACAAGGAAGAAGAAAAAATCCTGCAACCGCTAACCCGGCAACACGGCTTCAAATCCGTCCGCTGGCACGAATATGCTGTGGACCTGCTGCGCAAAGAAGGTTCAAAAGCACGGGGCATCGCCCACGCAGTGGAAAAACTGGGCATTGATATGAGCAAAGTAATGGCATTCGGCGACAGCTTCAACGACTTGGAAATGCTGTCAACCGTCGGCTTTGGTGTTGCCATGGGCAATGGCGAAGAAGCAGCCAAAGCGGCCGCACAATTCGTCTGCCCAAGTGTTGATGAAGACGGCGTCTTGCGCGGCTTGCAAGAATTGGGCGTAATTTAAAACATCAAATCAAAAGGCCGTCTGAACATTTTTTCAGACGGCCTTGTTCTATCAATAAACTTCCTGCCTACTTCGGCAATACCAAAAAGCTAATCAGCAATTCTTTAAATACGAATCCAAACACACCCAAGCCCAAAACCAAGAAGAGCATGGCAATGCCGAATTTGCCGGCTTTGGATTCTTTACCCAAGTTCCAAACGATAAAGCCCAAAAAGATAATCAGGCCGCTCAGTAGAATTTTCATTGCCCATGAGGCAAATTCTGCTTCAGTCATATTTTTTCCTTGTATGATTCAGATGTGTGTTCATAAACTTCAGACGGCCTTATCGCAACAGGCCGTCTGAAATATCTTTTTTAAACTTATTTGTTCAAGACTTGTTTCAAATCTTCAATCAAATCGTCAACGTATTCCAAGCCGACAGACAGGCGCACCAATCCCGGGCGGATATTGGCGGCAAGTTTTTCTTCAGGCTGCATACGGCCGTGGGTTGTTGTCCACGGGTGGGTGATGGTTGAGCGCACGTCGCCAAGGTTGGCAGTACGGGAAAAGAGTTCTACGCCGTCCACGATTTTCCATGCGGCTTCCTGATCGGCGACTTCAAAACCGATGACGATGCCGCCGCCGTTTTGCTGTTTGTGGATCAGTTCAGCTTGCGGATGGTCGGGCAAACCGGTGTAGTACACGGCTTGGACTTGCGGCTGTTGTTGCAGCCATTGGGCGATTTTTAACGCATTATCAAACTGTTTTTCCATACGCAGCGACAGGGTTTCCACGCCGCTCAACAGCTGCCATGCGTTAAACGGAGACATCGCCAAACCGCAAGAGTTGCAATATACGGCCACTTGCGTCATCAATTCTTCCGAACCGGCTAACACACCACCCATCACGCGGCCGTGACCGTCAATCGCTTTGGTTGCGGAAGACACGGAAATATCCGCACCGTGCTTCAAAGGCTGCGAACCGGCTGGCGACAAGAGGCTGTTGTCCACCACCAAAAGCGCGCCGATGCTGTGCGCCAGTTCTGCCAACATTTCCAAGTCGGCAACTTCGCCCAAAGGGTTGGACGGCGTTTCCAAAAACAGCAATTTGGTATTGTCTTTAACCGCGGCTTTCCACTCGTTCAAATCGGTTGGCGACACATGACTGACCTCGATGCCGAACTTAGTTACGATATTATTGATAAAACCAACAGTCGTACCAAACAGACTGCGGCTGGAAATAACATGATCACCAGCTTGCAAGAAGGTAAAAAACGCTGCCTGAATCGCGGACATACCGGTCGAAGTGGCTACCGCGCGCTCTGCGCCTTCCAATGCAGCAATGCGTTTTTCAAAAGCGGCAGTAGTCGGATTGGCTGTACGGGTATAGGTAAAGCCTTTAATTTTTTTGGAAAACAAATCTGCCGCATGTTGTGCGCTTTCCCACATGAAGCTGCTGGTCAAAAACAGCGCCTGATTGTGTTCACGATATTCGGTCTGCTCTTTGCCGCCCCGGATGGCCAGCGTTTGCGGATGAAGTTTTTTGTTCATTTATTCTCCAATCTACTGTGTATTCCAATGGACGGAACAATATTTTCCGTCTGTTTAACTTGTTAACATTTTGCGCTTATTCCTGTCATCTTTCAAGCAGGAGGCCGTCTGAACGGTTATTGATAAACCTGTCCGCCGTGCTTCAGCCAACCGTCTTCATGACGGCCTGCCGGGTCATGATGCGTCCAATGGATAACACCGCCCTGCTCCGACCATTCGTATTCGCCGTAAAACGCTACTTTATCGCCTTTTTTCAAACCCTTAATCTTATCGGCAAGGTCGATATTGTGTGCCACCAAAAGCGTCTGGCCGCTGGAGAGCTTCAAGATAAAGCGTTGGTGGCGCGTGCCTTTGTTGTCATCCGGCAGGGTTTTCCATACCGTGCCCTCGCCCTCAACCTGAATATCGCTTTGTTCGTTTTCAAACGCCTGTTTCAAAACCGCTTCGGCTGATTCCTTGTCCGAACCGATTTGCTGCTGAGCCGTATCGGCATTCTTTTTGCCCGCATTATTTTGTTTCTGAACGGCTTCTATTTTCTGGTGATTCTGCGATTGTACCGGCTGCTTGTTTTGCATTTTGTTATAGGCAAATACGGCAACCAAAGCAATCAGCAATACAATGATTTTATTTTTATTCATAACAATCTCAAAAAAAATGCCCGATTCTGCATCGGGCATATCAACTATTTAGAAAGGATATTTATCACGAAAACGTGAGCCGCTATTATACACGCTTCGTAAAATTTTAAGGGAAATTTACGCCGAAGGCCGTCTGAAGCTTTTCAGACAGCCCAGATACTCAACGGCGGTATTTCATTTCGGTCTTCATATCGTCCAAAATACGTTTGACGTTGTGTTCCAACACATCTTCCACCAAGCCCGGAGCCTGCTCGTTCAGCATTTGCTGCAACTGGTAAGTGAACAAGGCCATTTGTTTTTGCACGGCAATCCGAATCATGCCATTGACCGCATCGGCCACATGGGGGCGTAAACGCTTAATCAGACGCTCGGTCAAATCTTTTTCAGAAACGCAGAATACCTCCCGACGGCCAATCGCTTGCGGGTTCAATACATTGATATGGACATTAATGGCCGGTTCTTTTTCAAGGCCGTCTGAAACCGCCTCTTCAGCCACTTCCGCATCATCATTTTCCGGTTTTTCAGTTTCTTCCACTTCAGGCGCATCAAAATCTACGGCACCTGATTTCGGATTCAGTCTGACGGTGCGCGTTGATTCGATATGACGCTCTGAAGCCGCAGCCTGCAATGCCGATTGCGCGCTCAACCAGTTATCCTGCAAAACCACCATTGCATCGGTTTCCACTGCCTCGCCCTCGTCGGCAAGGGCAGTATTGTGTTCCAACTGCCAGCGGTACAAATACTCTTCCAATACTTTTTCACGATTGTCAGCATCCAGTTTATATTCTTTTTTAGGCGCGGTTTTGGGCGCAACATCGACAGCGTCGTCCGATTTTTTGACCAATGGCGCATGAGTCGGCTCAGTATTGAATTGTCGTGCCTGACGCAATCTTTCCAGGCGTTTTTCCCAATTCAGGTCTTCTTCCTCGAGGGCTGTGGGGTCAAGACGGTTGTTTTCCATAATCTCGTTTTTTCATTTTTATTGTGAACCGTATTTCAAACCTAAAATTACTTGAAATACGGCCAATGGTTGGACATATCCGGCAAGCCGGCGCAAGCGTCACATTTTAATATTAATTCGCTATATAATCACTATTTTATTTAACTCAAGGATACATCATGAGCAGCATCGAACAACGCCTCGAATATCTGGAAGAGGCCAACGACGCTTTGCGTATGCAAAACCACGTCCTCGCCACCGCACTCAAAGGCCTCATCCGCTCCCTGCCCTCCGACATGGCCAACGATGCCGTAGAATCCATCCAGCTTGCCTTTGAAGACGCGTTGGCGGAATTGAGCTATGAAGACAGTCCGCACACCGACCTCTTCCATGACGTAACCTACGCATTTTTCCGAGAAAAAGACCACTGATTTCGGCTAGTTTGTTCACAAAATTATGCTAAACTAAGATTTTATCCGTTAACATTTTATTAAGAAAGCACATATCATGAACATGAAAAAATGGCTGGCCACTGCCCTCGCTTGCTCCGCCCTTGCCCTGACTGCCTGCGGCGGTCAAAGCAACAATGCCTCTGCTCCTGCCGATAAAGTGTACCGTGTCGGCTCTAACGCCGAGTTTGCCCCATTTGAATCTTTGGATTCTGCCGGCAAAGTAGAAGGTTTTGACGTTGACTTGATGGACGCCATGGCTAAAGCCGGCAACTTCAAAGTCGAATTCAAACACCAGCCATGGGAAAGCCTCTTCCCTTCTTTGAACAACGGCGACGTGGACATCGTTATGTCCGGCGTAACCATCACTGACGACCGCAAACAAAGCATGCTCTTCAGCGATCCATACTTTGAAATCACCCAAGTTGTCCTCGTTCCAAAAGGCAAAAAAGTAGCTTCTTCCGAAGACCTGAAAAACATGGCCAAAGTCGGCGTGGTAACCGGCTACACCGGCGACTTCTCTGTTTCCAAACTCTTGGGCAACGACAATCCGAAAATCGCCCGCTTTGAAAGCGTTCCTCTAATTATTAAAGAATTGGAAAACGGCGGTCTAGATTCCGTAGTCAGCGACAGCGCGGTTATTGCCAACTATGTAAAAAACAACCCGACCAAAGGCTTGGATTTCATCTCCCTGCCTGACTTCACCATCGAAAACTACGGTATCGCTGCACGCAAAGGCGACGAAGCAACCATCAAAATGTTGAACGATGCACTGAAAAAAGTACGCGAAAGTGGCGAATACGACAAAATTTACGCCAAATACTTTGCTAAAGAAGGCGAAAAAGCCGAAGCAGCCAAATAATCTGGTTTGACTTCCTAAACTAAAGGCCGTCTGAAAACTTTTCAGACGGCCTTTAATCTGGTTAACTCAATTAAACGCAAGCACCCCCTATAATCCGCTTGTTTTTATCTTTCAAATGAAAGACACACCATGATCAAGCCCATCATCCTCAGCCTCGCTGCCGCAACCGCTTTGGCCGCCTGCTCCGCTTCTGAAAAACAAGAATCTCCTAACGTCGGCGTGGCCAATCCGGCTTCCAAATTCTGCGTCAAACAAGGCGGCAAATCCGAAATCAAAAGAGACAAAGACGGCAACGAATACGGCGTGTGCCACTTGCCTGACGGTACCGTTGTCGAAGAATGGGAATATTTCCGTCAACACAACAAATAATTACTCAATCATAGAAAAGGCCGTCTGAACCCAAGTTTCAGACGGCCTTTTTCTTTTAAACAGCGATTATTTTACTTCCAATTTGGTCACGCCACCCATATACGGTTGCAACGCAGCAGGAACATTAATGCTGCCGTCGGCATTTTGATGGTTTTCCAAAACCGCCACCAAAGTACGGCCGACTGCCAAGCCTGAGCCGTTCAAAGTATGCACCAAACGGTTTTTACCGTTTTCATCTTTGAAACGCGCTTTCATGCGGCGAGCTTGAAAATCTTCGCAATTGGAGCAGCTGGAAATTTCACGGTAGGTATTTTGCGCAGGAACCCAAACTTCCAAGTCGTAGGTTTTGGTTGCGCCGAAGCCCATGTCGCCGGTACACAAAGTGATCACGCGGTATGGCAGTTCCAACGCTTTCAAAATATTTTCAGCATGACCGACCATTTCTTCCAGCGCTTCGTATGATTTTTCCGGATGAACGATTTGCACCATTTCCACTTTGTCGAATTGGTGTTGGCGAATCAAACCGCGCACGTCTTTGCCGTATGCGCCCGCTTCGGAACGAAAACATGGGGAATGCGCAGTCAATTTCAACGGCAAATCGCTGCCGGCCACGATGCTGTCGGCAACGGTATTGGTCAGCGTTACTTCGGCGGTCGGAATCAGATATTGCGTTTTCTTGCTCTCGTCACCGCCGCGGGTAACATGGAACAAATCTTCTGCAAATTTAGGCAGTTGGCCCGTGCCCTGCAAAGTGGTGTCATCCACGATATAAGGCGTGTAATGCTCGGTATAGCCGTGTTTCAGCGTGTGCGTGTCCAGCATGAACTGAGCCAAAGCGCGATGCAGACGGGCGATTTGGCCTTTCATCACGGTAAAGCGCGCGCCGGAAAGTTTCGCACCGCCTTCAAAATCCAAACCCAAAGGCTCGCCCAAATCAACATGGTCTTTGATTTCAAAGTCAAATTCTCGCGGCGTGCCAACTTTGCGGACCTCAACGTTTTCAGTTTCGTCTTTACCGACAGGCACACTTTCGTGCGGCAGGTTCGGAATGCTCAGCAGCCAAGCATCCAATTCTTTCTGAACGGCATCCAAATCAGCGGCTGCCTGCTCCAAATCAACTTTGATTTGGGCAACCTGATCCATCGCAGCTTGAGCCTCCTCGTGTTTGCCTTGACCTTTCAACGCACCGATTTGTTTGGAAATACTGTTGCGCGAAGCCTGCAACTCTTCTGTTTTCACTTGAACGGCTTTGCGTTGCTCTTCCAAAGCGTTGAAACGCGCGATATCAAACTCGTAACCGCGGGCGGCCAAACGTTCGGCAACTGCGGCGGTATTGCTGCGGAGCAATTGGATGTCTAACATTGTTTTCTCTCGTTAAGATTCAGAATGGCATTATTGTAAACCAATTTAAAGATATTTTCACAGCGACAGGCCGTCTGAAAACAAAAAACGCCCCTGCAAAAGCAGGAGCGTTTTTTAAGAATTCTGGCACGCCCACGGGGATTCGAACCCCGGTTGCCGCCGTGAAAGGGCAGTGTCCTAGGCCTCTAGACGATGGGCGCGTAACCGAAGCGCGAACTATACAGAAACCCTTTTCTTCTGTCAACGCCTTTACTGCATTTTTAAAGAGGCTGCCGATTTCCGTATGTTATTTTCCCTGTATAATGCCGGTTTTAATAAAAAGGAAAACTCGCCATGTGGTTTAAGCAAATCAGTTTTTATCCGCTCAACAAAGACAAGTTGCCCGAATTGGAAGTCCTTGCCGACAAATTGGCGCAATCCGAATTTGCCCATTGTCAGGGTTTGGACTGGTTTAGCGAAGGCTTTTCCACGCCGGTTTCCTTTTCGCCAGAGCTAGTTTTCCCTGCCGATTACACTTGGCGCGTTGCCCTGAAAAAAGAAGAAAAAGTCCTGCCTGCCGGCGTCATCCGCGATATTTTGGATGAAAAGGTTTTGGAAATCCAAAACAACGAAGCGCGTAATGTAGGCCGTAAGGAAAAACAAGAACTGAAAGAACAGATTACTGACGACCTGCTGCCCCGTGCCTTTACGCGCAGCAGCCGCACACAGGCGATTTTCGACACGCGCCACGGGTATCTTTTGGTCAACAATGCCGCCTCTGCCAAAGCGGAAAATATCCTGACCAAACTGCGCGAAGCGTTGGGTGGTTTGGAAGCCGCCCTGCCCAACACCAAACAATCGCCCTCCTCCCTGATGACCAGCTGGCTGCTGCAAGGCCATTGCGAAGGCGGTTTTGAATTGGACAGCGATTGCGAACTCAAAGGCGTAGGCGATGTTGTTCCGGTCGTCAAAGTTTCCAAACAAGACCTGACCGCCGATGAAGTGGTACAACACGTCAAAAATGGCAAAACCGTTACCCAGCTGGGTTTGGTATGGCGCGAACAAATCGCGTTCATCCTTACTCAAGACTTTACACTCAAACGCATCCAGTATCTGGACGTTTTGCAAGAAGAAGCCGAAAGCAACGGCGACGATGCAGCCAGCCTCGCCTTTGCCTCACAAATCCTGATGACCGAAGCCATCAGCACCATGTTGGAAGAACTGGTTTCTTATTTGGGCGGCTGGCAAGAATAATTTTTCAGACGGCCTTTTGATTGGGAAATATCAAAGGCCGTCTGAAATATAATACGCATGGTTTCCGCCTGTTGGGCGCGCTCTTCAGGCGTGGCGAGGCTGTCCACACGGGCAAAGTGTGTAAGCTTCTGCACTTCGTCCACACCTTTGACCAGCTCGGCGACAGTACTGTTGCAGCGTTCCGTGAGCAGCTCACGCCAGTCGGGCACAAAACGCACGATGTCGGCCAAAAGCGTGGCGGCCACCGCATCGGGCAGCAAATCCAATTCGTTCACCATACGCGCCGCACCCAAAAGGTGCGCCAAAAGCGGCTCGCCCGCAGGCGTGGCCGCATCGGCAGGATAATGCGTCTCGGCCAGCGACAAGGCCGTCTGAAGCAGCTTTTGCGCAGGTTCGGGCAAACCGGCGGTGTGCGCGTCAAACCACGCGCGGGATTCTTGCAGCGGTGCGGCGGGGATTTCCGGTGTTTGTCGTGTGTTGCTCATGGCATGCCGTTTCTCCGTTTGTTTTGTTTCGACATAGCGGCTGTATTGTAGCAGCTTGCCCGTATTTTGCGACAAAGCATGTTTCAGACGGCCTGGGCTACCCAACTTGCAATAACATATAAACATCAAAATAAAACAAACAATTAGCGTGTAAATGTGCTTGCAGTGAAAAATATTGGGAATAATATTTATGCAAGTAATAATTTTTATCAAGAAGGAGATGAGTGTGAAATTTTTAGCTGCTTTGTTGTGGCCGGCCATGTTGCTGCCCATTTTGTCTCATGCCGATAGCGGCATTCAGACGGTCTCTGTTTCTCAAGCATATGCGGATGACGCAACGGGCTGCGGGCAGCTTTATCCTGTAGAGAGCTTCGAGAATTTGTTCAGACAGATGGCCGGCACGCTGCATAGTGCCTGTTTGCTTGATATGCCGCCTGAAGATTTAGCGAAAAAGTGGCAGGTTCCCGTGTACCGGCGCTATCTGCGGCTTTCCGGCCGTTTGCGGCCTGACGGAGAAAAACAGGCGGTACTCAGATGGAAAGACAAGGCAGAGCGGCAGAAATGGCTCAAACACAGGCGGCGTAAGCTAAAACGGCCGACCGACGGCTTTACGGTAGTGCATCAGACCAACTACGACGGCAGTACTTTTTTAGAAATCGAAGCAACGCCTGATTATATAAAACGATACCGTTCATTGTTTCCTGACGACCGTTATCCTGATGATTTGCCGAAACCCTATGTTTCATCTCATATCCTAAGCCCGGTCAGCGTATGCTTTAACAATGGAACAGAACAAGTTTTTCCTAGGTATACGGTAGTAAAACAAGTAGCAGTAGATGAAAACAACCATTTGATCGGGAGTGATAGACATTTGGTTATAAGGGAGGAGAAAGGTGCAGGAATATTATTTCAGCATCCAACAGACAAATGCATTAATGATATTTCCAGCATCTTTCTTATCAGATAGTCGATAGTATTTAATTTTAAAGGTATATGGTATGGCTACAACAGCACAAATCCGGCAGCATTTTTTAAAATTAGGGATGCCTGTTTCGGAAGTTAATCAGATTATTCGGGATTCAATTTTACTGGGGCAAACCCATAACTTTATCAATCAATGGGGGTTAGGGAGTATTCAAGCAATACACTAAATATTCCGGCATATTTTTCCAAAGCAAACTAATTGGCAGTAAAGAAAATAGAAGTATTGTATTCAGTACGGCAGACAAAAGATATCTGACTGCTTCTGATTGGGCTCATGAGTTAGGACATGGTTTGTCGAAAACCATTTCCAAGCTTGATCTTGATATTGATGGAAATCGCAATATAACAGCGAATGAATATGCACGAAGATTTGTTTATGAAGAAGGAAAAGCCGAATACAACCGTTTTCAGTTTGATTTGCGGAACAACCCAAAAGAAACCAAATACGGCTCAAATACAGAAGCAATCAAGGCAATGAACCAGCAACAGGCTGTTGATTATTTTGCCCATAAGATGAAAACCCAAAACCCCAGCGGGCAGCCCGGTGATACTTATTGGACGCTGGCAAAATCTAACTTCTTTGAGAAAACCAATCCAAGCCTGCTAACCGGTAAAACTCCGGCCGAAAAACAAAAAATCCTGCAGGCCGGAATGGATGAGGCGGCACACAGCCATCCAAACAGGTTGTTTGGTGTAGGTGATGAACGGATACGCTTTCAGAAAACCGATCCAAATATGCCGCTTAGTCTGATGCCGATGATGGCACGTGGAAATCCTACGCTGATGGTGGTATTTGTACCTGCCAACAGCCGTTTGGCAGACGGTACGGTAACGACGATAGAAGTATCAGAAAGGATGTCATGATGTTGGGCGCAGTCATCGGCGATATTGCCGGATCACGATTTGAGTTTGACAACTACCGTCACACCGATTTTGACATTTTCAGCCCCGACAGCGACTTTACAGATGACACGATTTGCACTGTTGCCATCGCCGATTGGGTTTTACAAGGCTGCAACGATAATTTGGCCTCTATTTTACAAGGCTGGTGTAGGGCATATCCCTGCGCTAAAGGCGCATATGGCGGCCGCTTCTCACAATGGATAGAATGGAAAGATCCAGAACCTTATAATAGCTGGGGCAACGGCTCGGCCATGCGTGTTTCTGCCGTTGGTTGGACATTTGCCACATTGGAAGAAACCCTGCATTTTGCCGAACAATCCGCTATCGTAACGCACAACCACCCGGAAGGCATTAAAGGTGCGCAAGCCGTAGCCGCCGCCATCTTTTGGGCGCGTACTGGTATAAGCAAAGCGCAAATTAAAGAAAACATTACACGACAATTCGGCTACGACTTGAGCCAAAGTTGCGACCAAATCCGCCCGCATTATCATTTCAACGAAAGCTGTCAGGAAACCGTGCCTCAAGCGATTACTGCCTTTCTTGAAAGCGATGATTTTGAACACGCCATCCGACTGGCAGTTTCCCTTGGCGGAGACAGCGATACCTTGGCGGCCATTACCGGCAGTATTGCCGAAGCCTGCTACGGTATCCCTACGTCTATGCGCGAACACGCTTTAGCCATATTGCCACGCCATATTGCTGAAACCCTGCTGACTTTTGAATCCCAATATCAGGCCGTCTGAAACTGCCTGCAAAAAGGAATGAATGATGAAATACCTCGCCCTACTCCCTATCGCCTTCATGCTGGGCACGCCTGCCATTGCTGAAACCATCAATCCTTATCAGGAAAAAGGTTGCGCTTATGATGGCGATGTCGGCAAAGACGGCAAACCGTCCGGTAAAGGTACATGGAAATGCCAAGACGGCCGCAGTTATGTCGGCACATTTAAAAACGGCAAATTTGACGGCAAAGGCGTATATACCGTTTCCGGCAACGGCGAAACCTTTATCGAACCTTTCTCCTCCAACAGCGCCAAATTACGCAATATGACGCTGGAGGGCGTGTTCAAAAAAGGCAGGGCGCATGGAAACTTTACTGCCTCCCAAAACGGCACACCAGTCTTCATCATGAAATGCGAAGACGGTATGATTAAAGAAGTCAAACTGCCTAAGAAATCTGCTTCCAAAACCAAATAAACAGCCTTTCAGACGGCCTTATCCAGCTTTTAGGCCGTCTGAAACATCAATTGACAAGCCTGTCTAAAGGCTGTCGTGTTGATTTCAAAGAATTTCCAAACAACCCTTACCTCAGGACAACCACCATGAGCATTAAATCCGACAAATGGATACGCCGCATGGCCGAAGAACACGGCATGATTGAGCCGTTCGAGCCCAACCAAATCAAAGAGGCCAACGGTCAACGCATCATTTCCTACGGCACATCCAGCTACGGCTACGACATCCGCTGTGCCAATGAATTTAAAATCTTCACCAATATCAACAGCACCATCGTCGACCCGAAAAACTTCGACCCGAAAAACTTCGTTACAGTCGAAGATGACTGCTGCATCATTCCGCCCAACTCCTTTGCTTTGGCGCGCACAGTCGAATATTTCCGCATCCCGCGCAACGTCCTGACTGTCTGCTTAGGGAAATCCACTTACGCACGCTGCGGCATCATCGTCAACGTTACCCCGTTTGAGCCAGAGTGGGAAGGCTACGTTACGCTTGAGTTTTCCAACACCACCCCCCTGCCTGCCAAAATCTATGCCGGCGAAGGCGTGGCTCAAGTCTTGTTCTTTGAAAGCGATGAAGTCTGCGAAACTTCATACAAAGACCGCAACGGCAAATACATGGGACAAACCGGTGTTACCCTGCCTAAGACTTAATACACAAAATAAAAAAAGGCCGTCTGAAATTTCAGACGGCCTTTTATCATTTCATTTAGAAACGGCGTTTCAGCTTGCAAGCCTGCAAGATATGAACGGCGAGTTCTTCCACAGATTTATCGGTTGTATTGGTAAACGGCACACCGTGGCGTTTGAACATATTTTGCGCATCGGCAATCTCGCTGCGGCAAGTATCGATTTTGGCATAAGTCGAATTAGGACGGCGCTCCTGACGGATTGCCTGCAAGCGTTCAGGCTGAATGGTCAAACCAAACAGCTTGTCTTTATAAGGCTTGACCATACGCGGCAAATCTGTGGATTCCAAATCATCAGGAATCAATGGATAGTTGGCGGCACGGATACCGTATTGCAAGGCCAGATAGAGACAAGTCGGCGTTTTGCCGGAACGGGACACGCCCATCAAAATCACATCCGCTTCCTGCAGGTTTTTATCGCTGACGCCGTCATCATGATTCAGTGAAAAATTGACCGCCTCCATACGCGCATCATAGCGTTGGGTATTGCCGATACTGTGGTGCCCCTGCCGGGCGGCAACCGCCTCCGTATTGAGTTCCTTTTCCAAAAGACCGAGAAAGGTTTCAAAGAAATTAATATGGAACGCATTGGCTTTCTTGATGATTTCACGGATTTCGTCATTGACCACACTGACAAAAGCAATCGGGCGCACGCCGAATTTTTCAGCTGACTGGTTGACTTTGTCTACAACAGCACGCGCTTTTTCAGGCGTATCGATAAACGGATAGGTATGGCGTTTGAACTCAACATTGCCAAATTGGTTCAGCAAGGCTTCACCGATATTTTCAGCGGTCAGGCCGGTTCGGTCGGAAATATAGAAGACTTGGCGTGGATCAGTCATAATGAATCCTCTTGAGGGTAACGTTTCAGACGGCAATCATAGCAGTTACAGCCTTTGCAATAAAGCGATTCCCGACAGATTACACAGGATTACAACAAATTTGAACAATTTTTAGATTGGCACAAAATTTTATTTTTTGCTATTTTGTAGAATTTTATTCTAAAATTGCAAAATAAATCTTGTTTATCAAATTTATTAACTTATTTTGTTTTCCATATTTAACAAGAAGATAACACGTAAAAACATGAATCTGATATTCACATTTCAGAAGGCTACACGCCTGAAAAGCACAATATCACAGACGAATTTGTGATTTTTAAAAAGATAAAACACATGACAGCCATCAAACGAATGGCTACAATAAGCAAGCGGATTTGTTTCTTTTTTAACATTTTTTGGATTGGATTGGACACACAAATGGCCGAAAACTACGTTATTTGGTTTGAAAACCTGCGTATGACTGACGTTGAGCGAGTGGGCGGTAAAAATGCCTCTTTGGGCGAAATGATCAGCCAACTGACTGAAAAAGGCGTGCGCGTTCCCGGCGGTTTTGCAACCACAGCCGAAGCTTATCGTGCTTTCCTGGCTCACAATGGTCTGAGCGAGCGTATTTCCGAAGCCCTGAAACAACTGGATGTTGAAGACGTTGCCGAGTTGGGGCGCGTGGGTAAAGAAATCCGTCAATGGATTTTGGATACTCCGTTCCCTGAGCAGCTGGATGCTGAAATCGAAACAGCTTGGAACAAAATGGTTGCCGATGCCGGCGGTGCGGATATCTCCGTTGCCGTACGTTCTTCCGCAACAGCAGAAGACTTGCCGGACGCTTCTTTTGCCGGCCAACAAGAAACCTTCCTGAACATCAACGGCTTGGATAACGTTAAAGAAGCGATGCACCATGTATTCGCTTCCCTGTATAACGACCGTGCCATTTCTTACCGTGTCCACAAAGGCTTCGAGCACGACATCGTTGCCCTTTCTGCCGGCGTACAACGCATGGTGCGCTCTGACAGCGGTGCCTCCGGTGTGATGTTTACCATCGATACCGAATCCGGTTACGACCAAGTCGTTTTCGTTACCTCTTCTTACGGTCTGGGCGAAAACGTCGTACAAGGCGCGGTAAACCCTGACGAATTCTATGTATTCAAACCTACTTTGAAAGCAGGCAAACCGGCTATCCTGCGCAAAACCATGGGTTCGAAACAAATCAAAATGATCTTTACCGACAAAGCCGAAGCCGGTAAATCTGTAACCAACGTTGATGTACCTGAAGAAGACCGTCAATGCTTCTCCATTACCGACGCCGAAGTAACCGAGTTGGCTCATTACGCGCTGACCATCGAAAAACACTACGGCCGCCCAATGGACATCGAATGGGGCCGTGACGGCTTGGATGGCAAACTCTACATCCTGCAAGCACGCCCTGAAACTGTAAAATCTCAAGAAGACGGCAGCCGCAACCTGCGCCGCTTCTCTATCAACGGCGAAAAAGTTGTCTTGTGCGAAGGTCGTGCCATCGGTCAAAAAGTTGGCCAAGGTAAAGTTCGCTTGGTGAAAGATGCTTCCGAGATGGATTCCGTTGAAGCAGGCGACGTACTCGTTACCGACATGACCGACCCGGATTGGGAACCGGTAATGAAACGTGCTTCCGCCATCGTGACCAACCGTGGCGGCCGTACCTGCCACGCAGCGATTATCGCGCGTGAATTGGGTATTCCGGCTGTTGTAGGTTGTGGCGACGCTACCGATCTGCTGTCCGAAGGCCAAGAAGTTACCGTATCTTGTGCCGAAGGCGATACCGGCTTCATCTACTCCGGCCTGCTGGACGTACAAATTACCGATGTTGCTTTGGACAACATGCCTAAAGCCCCTGTCAAAGTGATGATGAACGTTGGTAACCCTGAATTGGCATTCAGCTTCGCCAACCTGCCTAGCGAAGGTATCGGCTTGGCGCGTATGGAATTCATCATCAACCGTCAAATCGGTATCCACCCTAAAGCCTTGTTGGAATTTGACAAACAAGACAATGAGTTGAAAGCGGAAATTACCCGCCGCATCGCCGGCTATGCCTCTCCTGTCGACTTCTATGTCGATAAAATCGCAGAAGGTGTGGCAACTTTGGCTGCTTCGGTTTATCCACGCAAAACCATCGTCCGTATGTCTGACTTCAAATCCAACGAGTACGCTAACTTGGTGGGTGGCAGCATCTACGAACCACACGAAGAAAACCCAATGTTGGGCTTCCGTGGTGCAGCGCGTTATGTAGCCGATAACTTCAAAGACTGCTTCGCACTCGAGTGTAAAGCCTTGAAACGCGTTCGCGATGAAATGGGCTTGACCAACGTCGAAATCATGATTCCATTCGTTCGTACTTTGGGTGAAGCGGAAGCTGTTGTTAAAGCCCTGAAAGAAAACGGTTTGGAACGCGGCAAAAACGGCCTGCGCCTGATCATGATGTGCGAGTTGCCAAGCAACGCTGTATTGGCAGAACAATTCCTGCAATACTTCGACGGCTTCTCCATCGGCTCTAACGACATGACCCAGCTGACCCTCGGCCTCGACCGTGACAGCGGTTTGGTATCCGACTCCTTCGACGAGCGCAACCCTGCCGTTAAAGTGATGTTGCACTTGGCAATCTCTGCTTGCCGCAAACAAAACAAATACGTCGGTATTTGCGGTCAAGGTCCATCAGACCATCCGGACTTTGCCAAATGGCTGGTTGAAGAAGGTATCGAGAGCGTATCGCTCAACCCTGATACCGTCATTGAAACCTGGCTGTATCTGGCTAACGAATTGAACAAATAAGTTCAATAAGACAAAAATCCCCTGCCCGTTTATCCCGGCAGGGGATTTTTATTGCCTTATTCAATACCGTCTGAAAAAACTTTCACTTTCTTTTACCTTACTAAAAAAATCCTTTATCATCAAAATGATAAAAAAATATGCCGATATATCTACAAATTTTCAATGTTAATATACTGCCTTTCTGTATTTTACCCCATGCCTTTTGAGTGAACCTTTTTTCACTCTTCCCATCTATCATACATAGCATAACGATACATTTTGAAATAATCCATGAATACAAACTTTATTTCCACCTTTCAGACGGCCTTGAAACGTCTGGCACTTATTAGCACCATTGCCGTCTTAGCAGCCTGCGCCGGCAACAATACCTCTTCCAACCGTGCCGTACCTGACGGCTACTACAAAGTCCGTCCCGGCGATACCCTGACCCAAATCGCCAAACGCTACGGACAAAACGTCAATACACTGGTTGCATGGAATAACCTTCACAACGCCTCACAAATTGAAGTCGGCCAAATATTGCGCGTCCGCCGTCATGTTGCCTCCCGCAATACTGCTACGCAGCAACGCCAAGCAACCGCCGTTACCCCGATCAACCGATTGAACCTGCAATGGCCGACCGATAACGCTTCATCCTCCATTATCCAACGCTACAACGGCACCACCAGCAAAGGCATAGATATTGCAGGCACACAAGGCCAACAAATCCGCTCTGCCGCAGCCGGTACCGTCATCTACGTTGGCGAAGAAGTCCGCGGTTACGGCAAGCTGATTTTGATCAGCCACAATGAATACACCATTACCGCCTACGCCCACAACGACACACTTTTTGTACAAAAAGATCAAAAAGTCCAAGCAGGCCAAGTTATCGCTACCATGGGCAGCAGCGATTCAGACAGCGTCAAGCTTCATTTTGAAGTTCGTCTCAACGGCAAAGCAGTCGATCCCCTGCCTTATTTGACCAGAACAAATTAATGCCCCAATCAAAAGGCCGTCTGAATAGCAGTATTTCAGACGGCCTTTTGATTATCTTGCTATAACAGCTATTTCAACAAAATCTTTTCCTATTTAACTTATGTTGATTGAGTGTAAATGCCGTTATACAATAACAACTCTTTTTAACATTCCATTTCAGGTACCCTACTATGTCTCCTAACCGTATCCTTGCAACCGCATTCTTGTTTGCATCTGCATTTGCCAGCGCAGATGTCCATATTGATGAAAACATTCCTTACCGCGATGAAGAAGAAATCGATACCCGTATTGTTTCCGAGTGTTTAGAAGTGGGCGGCATCATGTCCAAATCTTTGCAAGAAACTGCAGCCAAAAGCGATGTAACGGTTGTCCGTGACGGTAAAAAACAAGGCACATACGCAGATATCGCCATTACTTCGGCCATGAGTGCAGGCAATGCCTTTATCGGCCACGCCAAAGGTATGGCTGTTTCAGCCACTTTGTATGAGACCTTTGCAATAACATAAGTTATTAAAATTTTATGCTCAACACCATTTTCAAAATGAGGAACCTCCCTGATTTCTTCCACTTTTTCTCAATATCAGAAAGGTTTTAGTCGATTGAAAATTTTTTAGCACATTTTTATGCGTCAAATTTCGTTAACAGACTATTTTTGCAAAGGTCTCAGGTTGACGGCAAACAAGTTGGCAAAAAAACCTTTACCCGCAATTCTTCCGGCGGTATGTTTGGCGCTTATAAAAGCTCTTGTGCCGTCTTGAACCGTACTTCCAAAGTATTGGGTTCTGACATTGCCCAATGGGTTGTCCGCGAACAAAAAAACGCTCAAGATAAATAATTTATCGAACTAAAAAGGCCGTCTGAAAGTATTTTCAGACGGCCTTTTTTCATGCCTTCATTAACAACAGCGTCCGCCGTTGCTACCGCAACGGCGTTTGCGGCAGTAGTCTTGGAATTGCAGCTCGGTCATGACCGGCGCATTGGGATTATGTTTGCGCTGGCGGGCAACGTAGTTTTCATAATCTGGGACACCGGCCATCAAGTTTGCTGTCAACTTGATGGTTTTCCACCAAGATGCGAGCTTATGCTTCATGCTGAGCCTCCGGCTGCTTACCGTCGCGGTACACTGCTGGAATTTCTTTAGCAGTTGGCCAGCCGACTTTGCGGGCTTTCATGGCGGTACGGAAACCGTACACGGCGACAATCACGACAACTGCCAAGAACAAAGCGGTCAGACCGGCATTGATTTGGTCGTTGAAGATGATTTGTGACATTTCGCCAATGTCTTTAGCAGGAGCAAGGACTTCGCCTGAAGCCAAGGCATCGCGGTATTTGCCTGCGTGAGCCAAGAAGCTGACGCGCGGGTCGCTGTGGAATAGTTTTTGCAAACCGGCATAGCAGGTTACAAACAATACGCCGAAAGCAGGAACCAAGGTTACCCAAACATAGCGGTCACGTTTCATTTTCACTAATACGACGGTACACATAATCAACGCTACGCCTGCAAGCATTTGGTTGGCGATACCGAACAACGGCCAGAGCGAGTTGATACCACCTAGAGGGTCGGTTACGCCGGTATAGAGGAAGTAACCCCACAATGCCACTGCAAAGAATGTGGCAACCAAGTTGGCAGGGATAGAGTCGGTGTTACCGAATGGTTTGTAGAAGATACTGCCCAAGTCTTGAATCATGAAACGGGCAACGCGTGTACCGGCGTCAACCGCGGTCAAGATGAACAAGGCTTCAAACAGCAAGGCAAAGTGATACCAGAACGCCATCATGGCTTCGCCCGGAATCAGACGGCTCATGATGTGTGCCATACCGACTGCAAGGGTTGGTGCGCCACCTGCACGGGACAGAATGGTGTTTTCGCCCACTTCTCTAGCAGTGTGCAACAAGGTTGCGGCATCAACAGGGAAGTTCAGTTTAGTGGTAATGACTTCGGCAGCTGTGTTGGCATCTGTACCAATCAGCGCGGCCGGGCTGTTCATCGCGAAGTACACGCCTGGATCAAGCGAAGCGGCAGCAGCCAGAGCCATAATGGCCACAAAGCTTTCCATAATCATGCCACCGTAACCGATCATGCGGACGTGGGTTTCGTTTTCCACCATTTTTGGCGTAGTACCTGAAGAAATCAACGCATGGAAGCCTGAAACCGCACCACAAGCAATGGTAATGAATAAGAATGGGAACAATGCACCAGAGAATACCGGGCCTGAACCATCGATAAAGTGGGTAACTGCAGGCATTTGCAGAGTCGGGTTAACAATAACAATACCCAAAGCCAAAGCTGCAATCGTACCGATTTTCAGGAAGGTAGACAGATAGTCGCGTGGAGTCAGCAAGAGCCAAACCGGCAATACGGAAGCCACGAAACCGTAAATCATAATCGCCCAAGTCAGCTGAATGCCGTCAAGGTCAAACCAGTGACCAAAGGAGCTGTGGGCAACATCTTCACCGTAAATCACAGCCAACATCAGCAAAATAAAGCCGACGATGGAAATCTCGCCAATTTTGCCCGGACGGATATAACGGGTGTAAATACCCATAAACAGCGCAATCGGCATAGTTGCTGCGATGGTGAACGTACCCCAAGGGCTGTGAACCAATGCTTTCACAACGATCAGCGCCAACACCGCCATAATGATGACCATAATCATCAAAATACCGATGGATGCAATCACGCCTGGGACGGTACCGAGTTCTTGTTTCACGATATCGCCCAAAGACTTACCGTCACGGCGCATAGAAACAAACAGTACCATCATATCCTGTACGGCACCGGCAAATACCACGCCGAAGATAATCCACAAAGTACCGGGCAGATAACCCATTTGCGCTGCCAATACAGGACCAACTAGAGGGCCTGCGCCGGCAATGGCGGCAAAGTGGTGGCCGAACAGTACGCCTTTATGTGTGGGCACATAGTCCAAGCCGTCATTGTGGCGTTCTGCCGGAGTCAGACGGTTAGGATCAAGCTGCATCACACGGTTGGCAATGTAAAGACTATAGAAACGGTAGGCAATGCAGTATACCGAAATGGCGGCCGTAACCATCCAAATCGCACTGACTTGCTCGCCACGGCTGAGAGCTAAAGTAGTAAAGGAGGCCAAGCCTACCAAAACCACAATGCCCCAGATCAAAAATGATTTGAGCGATTTCATTGATTTATCCTTAAAACGTGATGCACCAAGGCTTGCTTTAGCGACAAACTGCCTTAATGCGCTTCAGAAAGACCAGTCATTATAGTCTTCATGATTTCATGAGTGAAATGTCATTTCAACCCAAATTCGACTGAAAACAAAATGATTAGTTCGTCCGTAAGGTTAACACAAACAGACAATATACCCTTCATTTTTTACTTCAAAACCAAATATTCCTTAACATATAGCAAACGAAAGGCCGTCTGAAAACCCAAATATTCAGTTTTCAGACGGCCTGACAAACGGTCAATGCTATAATCCGATATTCCCATTTCTCCATATTGCCATACCATGCAAAACAACGATTCCGAAACCATGCGCCTCTCCAAACGCATGGCACAATTAGGCTTATGCTCTCGCCGCGAGGCAGACAGCTACATCGAGCAAGGCTGGGTCAAAGTCAACGGCCAAACCGCCGTACTCGGTCAAAAAGTCACCGAGCGCGACCGCATCGACCTCAACAAACAAGCCCATGAAAAACAAGCCGCACGCGTAACCATCCTGCTGAACAAACCCGTCGGCTACGTCAGCGCGCAGGCAGAAAAAGGCTATAAGTCTGCCGCAGAACTCATTACCGCCGACAACCATTGGGAAGGCGACGATAGCCGTATCCCTTTCAGCGAAAAGCACAAATTCGGCTTAGCCCCTGCCGGCCGCTTGGACATTGACTCTGTCGGATTGTTGGTACTCACTCAGGACGGCCGCATTGCCAAACAGCTGATTGGCGAAAACAGCAGTAGCGAAAAAGAATACCTTGTCCGCGTCCGTGGCAAACTGGACGACAAAGGCCTCGCCCTGCTCAACCACGGCTTGAGTTTGGACGGAGAAAAATTGCGCCCCGCCAAAGTCGAATGGCAAAACGAAGACCAGTTGCGCTTTATTTTGCGACAAGGCAAAAAACGCCAAATCCGCCGTATGTGCGAACTGGTCGGACTGCGCGTCGTCGGTTTGAAACGCATCCGCATGGGCAAAGTCAAACTCGGCAGACTGCCGCCGGGCAAATGGCGTTATTTACGCGCTGACGAATCGTTTTAATTGCAGATAACAAAAAGGCCGTCTGAAAACACATTTCAGACGGCCTGATCTTTTACTACTTACTCGATATAAGTAAACTTCGCACGTTTGATATTGCAAAGGATTTCGTACGGAATCATACCGGCAACTTCGGAAACTTCATTGATATTAATTACATCGCCCCAAAGCTCGACTTCCGCGCCCAAGCCTTCTTTCGAGGCTTCCAACTCAACCGTAATCATATCCATAGATACCCTGCCGATAATACGGCTGCGTTTGCCATCCACGGCCACAGGAGAATTAGTGGAAGCGCGACGCGGATAACCGTCGGCATAGCCGCAGGCAATCAAACCGACACGGGTAGATTTGCTGGTGTAGAACGTTGCGCCGTAGCCAATCGGGGAATGCGGCTGCAACACACGCTCACCGAAAACGCGGGAAGTCAGGCGCATAACAGGTTTCAAACGCTCATCCACACCGCCGAAAGGCGAAATACCATATAAGGCCAGACCGGCACGGCCCCAATCGCGGCGCGCTTCAGGCACGTTCAAAATCACGGCGGAATTGGCCAAGCTCTCTTCGCCTTCCAAACCCTCACACGCCAAATCAAACGCTTCAAGCTGCATTTCGGTCATGCCGTTTTCCGGCTCGTCCGCGCAGGCAAAATGGCTGAATTTCACAATGTTTTCAACTGATTCAGATTGTTTCAATGCAGTATAGGCCGCGGCATAATTGTGTGGAAAGAAACCGGCACGGTGCATACCAGAGTCCATTTTCAGCCATACAGTTGTCGGATGTTGCCACTCATGATGCACAAACGCCTCCAGTTGCCATTGGCTGCCGATTGCCGGCCACAAATCATAACGGTCAACATCCGCATACTCCGCAACATCAAATACGCCTTCCAACAAAACAATCGGATTTTTAATGCCGTTTTGACGCAACTCCACGCCTTCATCTACCGTTGCCACCGCAAAGCCGTCGGCAATATCCGCCAACGCGTGTGCACATCTGACCGCGCCATGCCCGTAAGCATCGGCCTTAATCACAGCCAACAATTTATTGCCATGCAACTCTTTGAGAAAACGATAATTTTGACGTAAATTATCCAAACGGATTTGCGCATTGAGCGGACGCATAATGTATTCCTCTTATCGGCATTCCGTTTCAGACGGCCTGCCCCATTACTTTGAAGCAAATATTATAGGTCAAAAACCATACAGGATTCCATGAAATACACAAGATTAATATCTTCCTTTCGCCTTACCTTTAAGGATTTATGCTTCTTCTGAGCCTGTTTTAAGGTTATGATGTCATCCAAATTGAAAACGACAAATATCAAAGCCATGAAAGAACTCGACAAAACCGACTTAAAAATTCTCAAGCTCCTGCAACAAAACGCACGCATCCCCATGACCGAATTGGCTGAAAAAGTCGGCCTATCTACCACGCCGGTAACCGAACGCGTCCGCCGCTTGGAACGCGACAACCTCATCACCGGCTATCACGCCCATCTGAATCCACATGCCTTAGGTCAAAGCCTCTTGGTCTTTGTCGAACTGAAACTGCGTTCCAAATCCGGCAATATTTTTGAAGACTTCAAACGCGAAGTACTGAAGATTCCGCAAATTTTGGAATGCCACTTGGTCTCCGGCGAATACGACTACCTCATCAAAGTCCGCCTGCCCAATATGTCCGCTTATCGCGATATGCTCGGCAATATCCTGCTGCAACTGCCGGCAGCAGCCGAAAGCCGCAGCTATGTTGTCATGGAAGAAGTCAAAGAAGAAGTAGTATTAGACATCTAATTCCATTCAACCAACAAAGGCCGTCTGAAATATTACAACATTCAGACGGCCTTTGTTTTAAACAGACAAAAAAAATGCACACATCCGATAGAATGTGTGCCAAGTCTACAAAGGAGAAATAGAGGAGAAAAATCAAGCTGCATCAAGCAACTCAACGGCGCGAATTATCCTAGCCTTCTACCCGACTGTCAACTGTTTTCCTATCTATTTTCAAGTATTTTGCTAAAAAACAACAAATCCGCTATTCCCCTCTTTTTCTGGCTATTTTCGCCCATATATAAAAAATTTAAGGCCGTCTGAAACACATATTGCCACTGCAGGCAAACAGCCCCATACTCACACATCCATAGCCCATATCCGTCCCAACCCACGACCATGACCACCCCACTTTCCCTTGCCGTCGTCGGCCATACCAACACAGGCAAAACCTCACTCTTACGCACGCTTTTGCGCGACAGTACCTTCGGCGAAGTGAAAAACGCACCCTCGACCACGCGCCATGTCGAAGAAGCCCTCATCAATGATGGCGACGACAGCTTGGTTTACCTCTACGACACACCCGGCCTCGAAGATGCCGGCGGCGTGTTGGACTGGCTGGAAACCCACACATCCGCACGCGATGACGGCATCGAGCGCATTCAGCAATTCCTCAGCAACCATGAAGCGCATCACGAATTCAACCAAGAGGCCAAAGTGCTGCGCCAAGTCATGCAAAGCGACATGGCCATGTATGTCATCGATGCGCGGGAGCCCGTCCTTAACAAATACAAAGACGAGCTGACCATTTTGTCTTGGTGCGCCAAGCCCATCATGCCCGTGTTCAACTTCACCCAAAATCAAGACCTGACCGCTTGGACCAATATGCTCGCCCGCCGCGCCCTGCATGTTTACGCCGGTTTCGATACCGTTGCGTTTGACTTTGAAGGCGAAATCCGATTGTGGGACAACCTCGCCACCATGTTACCTAAGCGCGACATCCTCGACCGCCTCATCAATATGCGCCGGCGCGAGTGGCAACGGCTGGATACGGAAGCGCGCCGTGAAATTGCCGATTTTCTGCTGGATACCGCCGCATTTACCCAAGAAATTGCCGAAAACGACGACCCTGCCCCGACTTTGGAAGTCATGCAATCGGAAATCCGCCAACTTGAGCGACAAATGCAACAACGCCTGTTCACACTTTACCGCTTCTATCACGACGAAGTCGGCAGCGACAGCACATGGATGCCCAAAGCCTTCAAACAAGATCCGTTTGACAGCGAATTGCTCAAACATTACGGCATCCGTACCGGTACCGGCGCAACCGCAGGCGCGCTCATCGGCTTAGGCTTGGATATTGCCACGCTTGGCGGATCGCTTGGTTTAGGTACAGCCATTGGAGGCCTGTTGGGCGGCATTTTGCCCAATGCCCAAGACATCACCGACAAAATCAACGGCCGACAAACCCTGCATACCGATCCGGAAACCCTTACTCTGCTCGCCGCACGCGCACTGGATTTGTTGCACGTCTTGCAAACGCGCGGCCATGCGGCTCAATCGCATATCGAGCTAAACGAACGCAAAGCGCCATGGAATGCAGCCAAATTGCCAAGCGAACTCAACAAAGCACGCAGCAACCGCAAATGGTCTTCGCTCAACACACACCAGCCCGAAGCCAGTCGTAACGAACGCGCAGCCTATGTCGCCACTTTAAGCGAGAAATTAAAAGCTTAGAATTGCCGCATAACAAAAAGGCCGTCTGAAACCCAAATGTTTCAGACGGCCTTTTAAGCTTAGCAGGCAAATACTTATTCGGCAGCTTTGGTTTCGCGTTTCAAACCGCCGCCAAGTGCTTTATACAAGTCGGCAAGGTTTTCCAGACGGGTCAGCTGATTGGCCAAAAGAGCAGTTTCTGCGCTGTAACTGCTGCGCTCGGCATCCAGCAAATCCAATGCGCTAGATACGCCATGTTTGTAGCGCAGGCTGATGAGGCGCAGGCTGTCGTTGTAGGCACGGCTTTGTTTGCTCAAAGCGGCATAGCTTTTATCCAGCTGTTCGCGTGCAACCAACGCATTGGAAACGTCTTTGAATGCGGATTGAACAGCGGCTTCATAAGCAACGATTTGTGCCTGTTGGCGCAGTTTGGCTACGTCAAGATTGGCTTTGTTTGTGCCCCAATCAAAGATAGGCAGAGTGATGGATGGTGCAAAAGCCCAAATACCCGTGCCGCTCTTAAACAGGCCGCTCAACTCGCCGGAAGCGGTACCGACAGAACCGGTCAGGCTGATGCGCGGGAAAAACGCCGCACGTGCCGCACCGATATTGGCATTGGCTTGTTTGAGCGCGTGTTCGGCCGCACGGATATCCGGACGGTTGAGCAACAGGTCCGAACTCAAACCGGCAGGCAGTTTGGTCATTTTGAACTGTTTGTTCAAAGGCAAACCGGCAGGCAAGTCTTCAGGCAAAGGTTGATTAATCAACATAGCCAAGGAATTTCGCGCTTGCTCGCGGTTTTTTACCGCAGATGCGTAATCGGCTTTGGCCGATTCAATCAGCGCTTCCTGTTGGTGCAAATCAACGGCGGAAATCACGCCGGCCTTATGGCGTAATTGCGAGAGCTTGTAAGTCGCTTCACGGGTTTGTAATACGCGTTGTGCCAATGCCATGGTTTCTTCCGCGTAGCGTTCGTTAAAGTAGGCTTTGGCAACGGTAGAAATCAGGGTCAGATGGGCGGCATCGCGGTTTGCGGCCACATTAAAATAACCTTGCAACGCGGCTTCGCTGGTGCTGCGGACACGGCCGAAGAGGTCAAGCTCATAAGAGGCTGCGCCCAAACCCACGCTGTATTGGCTGCTAACGCTGCCGCCACTCAAACTGCCTTGACGCGAACCTGTACCGCTGGCATTGACGGTTGGCAACAAATTATTACGCGCAATCATGTATTGCTTGCGGTAGATTTCCGCATTCAGCGCGGCTGTACGCAAATCGGTATTGCGTTCCAATGCGATGTCGATCAGGCGGTGAAGGCGAGGATCGGCAAAGTAATCTTGCCAACCCAATTCGGCTGCACGGATACCGTCGTCAACAGTGTCGTATTTAAACGTATCGGCCACGGCAACTTGAGGCTGCTCATATTTCGGCATCATGGTACAGGCCGACAAAGCCACGGCGGCGGCAACGGCGGTCAGTACAGGTTTGAATGTAATCTTCTTCATTTTAGAATCCTTTAGCATTTTGAGGCCGTCTGAAAATTTTTCAGACGGCCTTTGCTTTAGTGCTTGTCTGAATCGTGTTTACCGTCTTCAATCATGCCGGCTTCAGCGGCGTGTTTGGCGGCCATCTCATGCTCGTGTGCGGTTTCTTTAAAGAATTTGCGCACAACCACATAGAACAAAGGCACAAGGAACACAGACAGAATCGTACCGATCAACATACCCCAGACCACGGTCGTACCAATCGCACGTTGGCTGGCGGAGCTGGCACCGCTGGCAACATAAAGCGGTACCACGCCCAAGATGAAGGCAAACGAAGTCATGATAATCGGACGGAAACGCAAGTGTGCGGCGGCAAGCGCAGCTTCAAGCGCGCTCTTGCCTTGCGCTTGCAGGTCTTTGGCAAACTCGATAATCAAAATCGCGTTTTTCGCACTCAAACCCATCACCGTAACAAAACCGACTTGGAAGTAGATATCGTTGGCGTATGCCGGAATACTGCCCAGCAGTGCCTCAAACATGTTACGGCCGGTCACGCCCAATGCCGCGCCAATCAAGCCCAACGGAATCACAAGGATAACCGCCAACGGGATAGACCAGCTTTCGTACAAAGCAGCCAATACTAAGAATACAGCGGCAGCGGCCAATGCGTACAACACGACAGTTTGTGAGCTGCCTTTAGCCTCTTCACGAGACTGACCGCCCCATTCCAGACTGTAACCGCCGCCCATTTCATCAACCATTTGCTGCACCGCAGCCATGGCTTGACCGGAAGATACGCCATTAACAGGAGAGCCGGAAAGCTCCATTGCCGGATAACCATTGAAGCGGACGCTTTGTTCCATACCGTTTTCCCAAGAAACAGTAGCAATGGTAGAAAGCGGTACGGCAACGCCGGATTTGTTCGGTACAGTCAGGTTCAGAATATCGGCAGGCTGCATACGGGCACTCGCATCAGCTTGTACCATCACGCGTTGCAGACGGCCTTGATTCGGGAAGTCGTTTACATAAGACGAACCCAAAGAAGAAGCCAAAGCAGTACGGATGTCAGAGAACGAAATACCTTGTGCGGCTGCTGCGGCACGGTTGATGTCGATTTTCAACTGCGGCGCATCTTCCAAACCGCTCGCACGAACGGTACTTGGGTTAAACAAACCGCTTTTGCGCATTTTGTCAATCAACTCATTGCGCTTGGCCAATAATGCGGCATGGCCGCTGTTGTTACGGTCTTGCAGGTAAATCGTCAAGCCGGAGCCTGTACCCAATTCCATAATGGCAGGAGGCACAATCGCCAAACCGAAACCGTCTTTCAGCGTAGCCATCATCATGCCGGTCAACTTACCGGAAATAGAAGTCGCATCGCTGCCCGGAGCAGTACGTTCGCTCCAGTCTTTCAGAATGACAAAGCCCAAAGCCATGTTTTGGCCGGAACCGCTAAAACTAAAGCCGGAAACGGTAACAATGTTCTCGATCTCAGGTACAGATTTCGCCAGTTGAGTGATTTGAGCCAAAGTTGCATCGGTACGCTCTTTGGTCGCGCCGGCAGGCAGCTGTACGCTCAACATCAAGTTACCTTGGTCTTCAGTCGGCAAGAAGGAAGTCGGCAGACGCATAAACAGGAATACGCCCACAACAGTCAAACCGATATAGACAACCATCATGCGCAAAGTCTTGCGCAAGACTTTGGCTACCCAGCCTTCGTAGCCGTGTGTCCAGTTGTCGAATTTCTTGTTAAACCAACCGAAGAAACCTTTTTTCTCTTCGTGATGACCATTCTGAATCGGCTTGAGCATGGTGGCACACAATGCCGGAGTCAGCGTCAAAGCAAGGAATGCGGAGAAGCCGATCGATGCCACCATGGTCAGGGCAAACTGTTTGTAAATGTTACCGGTTGCACCGCTAAACATTGCCAGCGGCACAAATACGGACATCAACACGGCAGTAATACCGATCACCGCGCCGGAAATCTGACTCATCGCTTTTTTGGTTGCAGCCTTAGGCGGCAGACCTTCGCTCGCCATAATACGCTCAACGTTTTCAACGACCACAATCGCATCATCGACCACAATACCAATTACCAATACCATCGCAAACATGGTCAATACGTTAATCGACATACCCATATATGAGATAAAGGCAAAACCGCCCAACAGGGAAATCGGCACGACAATAGTCGGAATCAGCGTATAGCGGATATTTTGCAGGAAGAGATACATCACCAAGAATACCAATACGATGGCTTCCAAAAGCGTATGGATCACTTTCTCAATCGAAATTTCCACAAATTTGGAAGTATCGTAAGGAACTTTCCAGCTCATGCCGTCTGGAAAATACTTCTGCAAAACTGCCATTTTTTCTTTCACGGCAGTCGCCGTTGCCAAAGCGTTACCGCTGTTGGACAGCATCACTGCCATACCGGTGGTATTCACGCCGTTCAAACGTGTGGAAGTAGAATAGTCCTGCATACCCAAGCTGACTTTGGCAACGTCTTTCAGATAGACATTAGAACCATCGGTATTGGATACCAAAATGATGTTGCCAAACTCTTCAGCCGTTCTTAATTGCCCTTCCGCAGTAACGGTCGCCGAAATGGTCTGACCTGCAGCCGCCGGCAAAGAACCGATAGAGCCTGCAGAAATTTGGATATTTTGAGTAGCCAGTGCGTTGGTTACCGTTGCAAAAGACAGGTTGTAGTTTTGCAGTTTTTTCGGGTCAACCCAAATACGCATGGCGCGTTGCGCACCAAACAATTGTACCTGCCCTACCCCGTCGATACGCTGCAGTTCAGGAATGATATTGCGCTGGGCGTAATCGTTCATTTCCTCAATGGATTGCTTTTCAGAAGAAAGCATGACCACTTGCAAGAAGTTGGAACGCGCTTTAGATACGGTTACACCATATTGCTGTACGGTAGACGGCAATGTGGACAACACTTCCGACAATTTGTTCTGCACGTCCACCTGCGCCAAATCTTCATTGGTTTCCGGTGTAAACGTCAGACTGACGCTGCCGCTGCCGCTGGAATTGGCAGAAGTCGTCATATAGTCCAAACCTTCCACACCGTACATATTACGTTCGATAACGGCCAGTACACTGTCTTCCATTACCTGAGCAGAAGCGCCCGGATAAGTAGCGCGCAAAGTAATGGTCGGTGCTGCAACGGACGGATATTGGGAAATTGGCAGTTTTTGAATGCCGAAAATACCCGCTGCGATGATAAAAATCGCAATAACCCATGCAAAGATGGGGCGGTCAATAAAAAACTTAGACATTCACGCGTTCCTTATTTGGCTTCAGATGCAGCTTTAGCTTCAGGCTTGGCCTCGGATGCAGCCTGGCCGTCTGAAACTGCCGGGGTTGCCGCTGCGGCGTTTGCAGGCGGCGTCCATTCTTTCGGCGTTACCTTTTTAGCACCTGACATAGCGGCAATGCTGGTACCTTCGACAACCACTTTGTCGCCGTCTTTCAGGCCGTCTGTAATCACCCAATTAGTACCTTGCTGTTGGGCTACGGTCACGACACGCGCTTCCATTTCGCTCTTGTCATTCACCACCATCACAGTATCTTTTGTACCGCGGGTAACTGCTTGTTGCGGCACTACAAATGCATTATCAACAGCCACTTGCTCCATCAATACGCGTACATACAAGCCCGGCATCAAGATATTTCTGTCATTAGGAATGGCAGCGCGCAAGGTAATTTGACCGGTCGTTTCGTTAACAGTCGGATCTGCAAACAGCAGACGGCCTTTTTCAGGGTAAACCGTACCGTCGTCAAATTTGATGTCCACTGCAATCGCGCCGTTTGCCGCCAACAATTTGCCTTCAGCAACCTGTTGACGCAGTTTCATAACCTCACTGGCAGATTGGGTAACGTTGACATACATCGGATTGGTTTGTTGGATGGTGGCCAAAACGGTGGTATCGCCGGCATTCAACAGCGTACCTTCAGAAACTTTAGATTGACCGATAAAGCCGGAAATCGGCGCAGTAATGCGGGAGCGGTTCAGGCTGATACCGGCAGATTTGATAGCTGCTTGTGCAGATTTGACGCCTGCCTCGGCTGAGCGCTTGGCGGTTACGGCTGCATCATATTCCTGTTGGCTGATGGCATCGGCGGCAACCAGCGGTTTGTAGCGGGCCAAGTCGGCATTCGCTTTGGCCAAAGTCGCTTGCGCACTCGCCAACTGGGCGCGTGCGCTTTCTAAGTTTGCTTCATAAGTCGAGCTGTCGATTTGGTATAAAGGCTGACCGGCTTGCACATAGCTGCCCTCTTGGAATAGGCGTTTTTGCAAAATACCGCCGACTTGGGCGCGAACTTCAGCAGTACGCAATGATTCCAGACGGCCCGGCAACTCGGTTGTCAATGCAACGGTTTCCGGATGCACGGTAACCACGCGGACTTCAGGGGCAGGTTGATTTTGCTGTTGCTGACTGCCTTGCGCCTGTTGGCCGGCTGCCTTCTCATCGCCTTTGCCGCAAGCAGAAAGCGCCAATGCAGTAGCCGCCGCAATCGATACGACACGCATCATTTTAGAAGCATAAAGAGCCATAATTTTCCTATCTCTATGATAAATAAGGGTTTGACTAATTAAAAATTGATTACTTTAATCTCATATTTCGCAAACAGAAATTGCCTGCTTTTATGAAAAACAGGCTGATTATATAGTGTTGAGAAACACTATCAAGTATTGAATTAAATTATACATACATTCTTGCATTTTCAGAAGTAATTTTTTATAATCCGAACCATAAATTTACATTCCCCACAAAACAACTATGAGAAGAACCAAAACCGAAGCCTTAAAAACCAAAGAATATCTCATGCTTGCCGCATTGGATACGTTTTATCAGAAAGGCATTGCCCGCACCTCACTTAACGAAATCGCCCAAGCTGCAGGCGTAACGCGCGGCGCGCTGTATTGGCATTTCAAAAACAAAGAAGATTTGTTTGACGCCTTGTTCCAACGGATTTGCGACGACATCGAAAGCTGCATAAAAGAAGACTCGAACAACAATAACGAACAGGCTTGGTCAAGCTTCCGACTGACTCTGACCCGTTTTTTCGAGCGCCTGCAACACAACGAGCTTCACTATACATTCCACAGCATTTTGTTTTTAAAATGCGAACACACCGAGCAAAACGAGGCGGTCATTGCCATCGCTAAAAAACACCAATCATTATGGCGTGAAAAAATCATTGCCGTCCTGACTGATGCGGTACAACAAAAAGCGTTGGTGGATAATTTAGATATCGATATGGCGGTCATCTTCATCAAGTCTTCATTAGACGGCTTGATTTGGCGCTGGCTTTCTTCAGGTCAAGGCTTCGATTTAGCGCAAACCGCCCCACGCATGATTGAAATCATCATTGATACATTGGAAAACCATCCGCAATTAAGAAAACAATCTTAAACATTAAAAATAAAAGGCCGTCTGAAACATTAAAAGTTTCAGACGGCCTTTTGGTTCAAACCTGCTTAACGTGTTACCGGTTTGTAACGGATACGTTTCGGTTTCGCACCCTCTTCGCCCAAACGGCGTTTCTTGTCGGCTTCGTATTCCTGATAGTTGCCGTCAAAGAACACCCATTTAGAGTCGCCTTCACAAGCCAAAATATGCGTAGCGATACGGTCGAGGAACCAACGGTCATGCGAAATCACCATCACGCTGCCGGCAAATTCCAGCAATGCGTCTTCCAGCGCGCGCAGGGTTTCTACGTCTAGATCGTTGGACGGTTCGTCCAACAGCAACACATTGCCGCCGCTCAACAAAGTTTTTGCCAAGTGCAGACGGCCGCGTTCACCACCAGACAATTGACCGGCGATTTTGCTTTGATCGCTGCCTTTGAAGTTGAAGCGTCCCAAATATTGGCGGGCAGGAATTTCAAACTGACCAACCTGCAAAATGTCGCGGCCTTCGGCGATGTTGTCGAACACGGTTTTGTCGTTTTGCAAACCTTCGCGGCTTTGGTCGATCAAGCTCATTTTCACGGTTTGGCCGATTTTCACTTCGCCGGAATCAGGCTGCTCTTTGCCTGAAATCATTTTGAACAGCGTCGATTTACCCGCACCGTTCGGACCAATGATGCCGACAATCGCGCCCGCAGGCACTTTGAAGCTCAAATCGTCAATCAGCACTTTATCGCCGAACGATTTGGAAACGTTCACAAATTCAATCACTTCATTACCCAAACGCTCGGCAACAGGGATAAAGATTTCCTGCGTTTCATTGCGTTTTTGGTATTCGTAGTTGCTCATTTCTTCAAAACGCGCCAAACGCGCTTTAGACTTGGCTTGGCGGCCTTTGGCATTTTGGCGCACCCATTCCAACTCCTGCTTCATCGCTTTCACGCGCGCAGCTTCGGATTTCGCCTCGTTTTCCAAGCGTTTTTCTTTCTGCTCCAGCCAAGACGAGTAATTGCCTTTCCACGGAATGCCGTGTCCGCGGTCAAGTTCCAAAATCCATTCGGCGGCGTTGTCCAAGAAGTAGCGGTCGTGTGTTACGGCAACGACTGTACCGGGGAAGCGGACCAAGAATTGCTCCAGCCATTCGACAGATTCCGCGTCCAAGTGGTTGGTCGGCTCGTCAAGCAAAAGCATATCGGGCTTGCTCAACAAGAGTTTGCACAAAGCCACACGGCGTTTTTCACCGCCGGACAAATTGCCGATTTTTGCATCCCAATCAGGCAGGCGCAGCGCGTCGGCAGCGATTTCCAATTCATGCTCTGCACCGCCGCCGGTAGACGAACCCGCCGCAATAATCGCTTCCAAGCGGCCCTGCTCTTCTGCCAGCGCGTCAAAATCCGCATCGGGATTCGCGTACTCGGCATACACTTCTTCCAAACGTTTTTGTGCGGCAGCCACTTCGCCCAAACCGCTTTCCACTTCCTCGCGCACGGTTTTTTCAGGATCAAGCTCAGGCTCTTGCGGCAGGTAGCCGATTTTAATGCCGCCCATCGGCACGGCTTCGCCCTCAAATTCCTTATCCACACCAGCCATAATCCGCAGTACAGTAGATTTACCCGCACCGTTCAAACCGAGCAAACCGATTTTTGCACCAGGGAAAAATGAAAGGGAAATGTCTTTAATAATGGTTTTTTGCGGCGGCACAACCTTGCTCACGCGCAGCATAGAATAGACGTATTGTTGGGACATAGTTTTCTCGTTTCCGTCAAACAAATTTCAGACGGCCCATTTTAACCTATTGCCCAAATACTTGCTTGTTCAAATGCCGTCTGAAAATAGAAATAAGCATCAAAATATACACCGAGCCGAACCGATACCCTCATTGCCCTACGGTATCAATGTCAAACCACAGAAAATTTGATTTAAGCCAGTTTATCCTTGAACTGGCATTGCCAATATCCGGCGCACTTCATAAAATGCACCCATATCCTTGAAAGTACGCACACAAACAATAACGACAGAGAACACCACACCAAGGAACATTTCAGATTTCTCAATAAAAATACTTTTTAAAAAAAGGATTTACCTCATGTCGGAACATACGCAAAAAACAGCAAAACAAGGTTTGCCGTCACTGGCAAAAAGTACGATTTGGATGCTGAGCTTCGGCTATCTCGGCGTTCAGACGGCCTTTACCCTACAAAGCTCACAAATGAGCCGAATTTTTCAAACTTTAGGCGCTGACCCGCACAATTTGGGCTGGTTTTTCATTCTGCCCCCATTGGCCGGTATGTTGGTTCAGCCGATTGTGGGCTACTACTCAGACCGCACCTGGATGCCGCGCTTGGGTGGCCGCCGTCTGCCCTATCTGCTTTACGGTACGCTGATTGCGGTTATCGTCATGATTCTTATGCCGAACTCGGGCAGCTTTGGTTTTGGCTACGCTTCTTTGGCGGCTTTGTCATTTGGCGCGTTGATGATTGCACTGTTGGACGTGTCCTCCAATATGGCAATGCAGCCGTTTAAGATGATGGTCGGCGATATGGTCAACGAGGAGCAGAAAAGCTACGCCTACGGGATTCAGAGCTTCTTGGCGAATACGGGTGCGGTTGTGGCGGCGATTCTGCCGTTTGTGTTTGCGTATATCGGTTTGGCGAATACTGCCGAGAAAGGCGTCGTACCGCAGACCGTGGTCGTGGCATTTTATGTGGGCGCGGCGTTGTTGGTGATTACCAGCGCGTTCACGATTTTCAAAGTGAAGGAATACGATCCGGAAACCTACGCCCGCTACCACGGCATCGACGTAGCCGCGAATCAGGAAAAAGCCAACTGGTTTGAACTCTTAAAAACTGCACCTAAAGCGTTTTGGACAGTCACTTTGGTGCAATTCTTCTGCTGGTTCGCCTTCCAATATATGTGGACTTACTCGGCAGGCGCGATTGCAGAAAACGTTTGGCAGACAACCGATGCCTCTTCCGTAGGCTATCAGGAAGCGGGCAACTGGTACGGCGTTTTGGCGGCGGTACAATCCATTGCTGCCGTTATCTGCTCGTTTATTCTGGCAAAAGTACCGAATCAATACCATAAAGTCGGTTATTTCGGTTGCTTAGCTTTAGGCGCGCTCGGTTTCTTCTCTATTTTCTTCATCCACAATCAATACGCATTAATCCTGTCTTATACCTTAATCGGTATTGCGTGGGCAGGTATCATTACCTATCCTTTGACGATTGTAACCAATGCCCTCTCCGGCAAACACATGGGTACTTATTTGGGTCTGTTTAACGGCTCTATCTGTATGCCCCAAATCGTCGCCTCCCTGCTGAGCTTTATCCTCTTCCCTATGCTGGGCAGCCATCAGGCAACCATGTTCTTGGTTGCAGGCGCGGTCTTGCTGCTGGGAGCCTTCTCAGTATGTCTGATTAAAGAGACCCACGGCGAATAATCCATCCATACCATCGGCAAAGGCCGTCTGAAACCTTTGCCGAACTTACGATTTTAATAACAGGAGCTTCATAAATGTATACAAGAATCATGGAAATCAGCCCTTGGACGCTGCGTTCGGCAAAACTGGAAAAAGAACACAAACGGCTGCAAGAGAGCCTGACCAGTTTGGGCAACGGCTATATGGGCATGCGCGGCAACTTTGAAGAAACCTACTCCGCCGACAGCCACTTGGGCACCTACATCGCGGGCGTGTGGTTCCCCGACAAAACCCGCGTCGGCTGGTGGAAAAACGGCTACCCTAAATATTTCGGCAAAGCCATCAACGCGCTCAATTTCAGCAAAGTCAAAATCTTTGTCGACGGACAGGAAGTAGACTTGGCGAAAAACGACGTTGCCGACTTCTCCGTCGAACTCGATATGCAGCACGGCGTGTTGCGCCGCTCGTTCACCGTATTCGGCGTGCGTTTCGATGTGTGCAAATTCCTGTCCGTCGCGCAAAAAGAGCTGGCTCTCATCCGCTGGGAAACCGTATCCATCGACGGCAAAACCCACCAAGTCCGCATCGATTCCATCATCGACGCCGACGTGAAAAACGAAGACTCCAACTACGAAGAAAAATTCTGGCAGGTATTGGACAAGGGCGTTTCAGACGACCGCTCCTACATTGCCACCCAAACCATCGCCAATCCCTTCGGCGTGGAACAATTCATCGTCAACGCCGAGCAAACCTTCGCCGGCAGTTTCAAAGCCCTCGGCGGCAGCCAAACCGACTGGCAGGTCTCCAATTCTTTCGAAGCCGAAGTCGGCGGCACGCCCGAAACCTTTGAAAAACGCGTGATTGTTACCACCAGTCGCGATTATCAAGGCTTGGAAGCGGTAAAAGCCGCAGGCCGTGCCTTGTCGGAAAAAATCGCAGGCGTTGCGTTTGAAACCTTACTGGACGCACACAAAGCAGGCTGGCTGCACCGTTGGGAAATCGCCGACGTGGTCATCGAAGGCAGCGATGAAGCGCAGCAAGGCATCCGCTTCAACCTATTCCAACTGTTCTCCACCTACTACGGCGAAGACGCGCGCCTGAACATCGGCCCCAAAGGCTTTACCGGCGAAAAATACGGCGGCGCGACCTATTGGGACACCGAAGCCTACGCCGTGCCGCTCTACCTCGCACTGGCGGAACCCGAAGTGACCCGCAACTTGTTGCAATACCGCCGCAACCAACTGCCGCAGGCGCAGCACAACGCGCGCGAACAGGGCTTGGCGGGCGCACTCTATCCGATGGTGACGTTTACGGGCATCGAGTGCCACAACGAATGGGAAATCACCTTCGAGGAAATCCACCGCAACGGCGCGATTCCTTACGCTATCTACAACTACACCAACTACACCGGCGACGAAAGTTATCTTGCCAAAGAAGGCTTGGAAGTCTTGGTCGAAGTGTCCCGCTTCTGGGCAGACCGCGTCCACTTCTCCAAACGCAACGGCAAATACATGATTCACGGCGTAACCGGCCCGAACGAATACGAAAACAACATCAACAACAACTGGTACACCAACACCCTCGCCGCATGGGTATTGGACTACACCCGTGAAGCCCTAGCGAAATACCCGCGTCCGGATTTGAACGTAAGTGCCGCCGAGTTGGAAAAATGGGCGGACATCAGCGCGAATATGTACCGTCCGCATGACGAAGAACTCGGCGTATTCGTGCAGCACGACGGCTTCCTCGACAAAGACATCCGCCCCGTGTCCGCGCTTTCGCCCGACGATTTGCCACTCAACCAAAAATGGTCGTGGGACAAAATCCTGCGTTCACCCTTCATCAAACAGGCAGACGTCTTGCAAGGCATCTACTTCTTCGGCGACCGTTTCAACATGGACGAAAAACGCCGCAACTTCGACTTCTACGAACCGATGACCGTGCATGAAAGCTCGCTGTCGCCGTGTATCCACTCTATTCTCGCCGCCGAACTGGGCAAAGAAGAAAAAGCCGTGGAAATGTACCAGCGCACCGCCCGCCTGGACTTGGACAACTACAACAACGACACCGAAGACGGCCTGCACATCACCTCCATGACCGGCTCGTGGCTTGCCATCGTCCAAGGTTTCGCCCAAATGAAAACCTGGGGTGGCAAACTCAGCTTCGCACCGTTCCTGCCGAGCGCATGGACAGGCTATGCTTTCCACATCAACTACCGCGGCCGTCTGATTAAAGTCGCCGTCGGCAAAGAAAACGTCGTCTTCACCCTGCTCAAAGGCGAGCCGCTCGATTTGCAGGTGTACGGCAAAGACATCACGCTCAACGGCAGCCACACCGTCGCGTTGGAAAAATAAGGAGGGCGCAAAATGACTTTTACCGCAGTCCTCTTTGACCTCGACGGCGTCATCACCGACACCGCCGAATACCACTACCGCGCATGGAAAAAGCTCGCCGAAGGGCTGGGCATCAGCATAGACCGTAAGTTTAACGAGCAGCTCAAAGGCGTGTCGCGCGACGATTCGCTCAAACGCATCCTCGCGCACGGCGGCAAAACCGTCAGCGAAGCCGAGTTCGCCGAACTGACCCGCCGCAAAAACGACAACTACGTCGAAATGATTCAGGCAGTCAAACCCGAAGACGTGTACCCTGGTATTTTGCCGCTACTGGAAGCATTGAAAGCAAACGGCAAAAAAATCGCCCTCGCGTCCGCCAGTAAAAACGGTCCGTTCTTACTGGAACGCATGGGGCTGACCCACTTCTTCGACGCCGTCGCCGACCCTGCCGCCGTCGCGCATTCCAAACCCGCCCCCGACATCTTCCTCGCCGCCGCCGAGGGCGTGGGCGCGGACATCCGCCGCTGCATCGGCATTGAAGACGCCGCCGCCGGCGTAGCTGCCATCAAAGCCGCCGGCGCCTTGCCCATCGGCGTGGGCAAAGCCGAAGACTTGGGCAGCGACATCGCGCTGGTGTCCGACACCGCCGAGCTGACCTACGCCTACCTGCAAAACGTGTGGGCACAGTCGGGCAGGTAAAATATTAGGGAAGTAAAAAGGCCGTCTGAAAACCTGATTCAGGTTTTCAGACGGCCTTCATATATTACAGCTACCTTCACTCATTCCAATACTAAGACCCAAATCCTAATAGTTTAATTATAATTGCACCAATTATTGCAACTAATAATGGTGCAATATATAAATCATGAATTTTACTAGACAAAGAAATAGAGACATTATTTTCTACCTGCTTTCTATTTATATTACTTCCTTTAATAGATTCTTTAATAATTTGATCTTCAATTTGTTTATCGATAATTTTCAATCTATTTCTTAAATTAAAAGCAGATCTAATGACTGACCATGCAATAAAAAATAAAATATATATAATAAAAAACTGAATAGACTGTTTTTCTAAAAAATCAAATGGATTGACTATAGGAGAGTGTTTCCAAAAAAATTCTAAAAATGTAGTATGCTCATAGGCAAATATTGTTATTCTCTTGAAAATTTCTGAAAGGGCAGATCCAAACCTAGTTCCATCATCTAACTTAAAATAAAACATTTTTAAAATAGATATAATGGTAGAAATAGCAGACAAAAGAGAAACTAAAGCACCACACATAAATTTTATAATTACCTTACGTTTAGCATCATTATAATTCATTAAAACCTCCAAAATCCCTTACATTTAGCCTCTAAAAAACAGAGTTCCCTGAATCCTCCACAATACTACCACCTCTTAAAACTTCAAAAACCTTAACAACCTACTTTTTTAGTTGAACTAGTTCTTTCAACATATAATACTTCGTTACGGATTTAGTTAACGTTATCCTTCTTATTTTTTTACCTTTCAGACGGCCTTTAATATTTCCAATCAACCCAACGTTACCATCTCAATCTGCTCCATACTTCTACCCAAGAAGCGTTCGCCGATGGTGCGGAAACGCAGTGGGATGTCGCTGACGTAGAAGCGGTAATCCGGATTGTCGTTTTCTGTATTCAGCAAACCTGCTTGCGCTAAGGCTTTGGCGGTGGCTTCGGCGGTGGTAATGGCGGAATCGACCAAGGTAACGTTTTGTGCTTCGCGGCCGATAAGCGGTTTGAGCAGTGGGAAGTGGGTACAACCCAACACCAGCGTATCAATGTCGTCTGCCAAAAGCGGCTTCAAGTATTCGCGCACGGTCAGGCGGGTGACTTCGTGATCGAGCCATCCTTCTTCCACCAATGGCACAAGCAGGGGCGCGGCTTGTGTGCGCACCAGCGTGTCGTTGTTTTTTGAATGGATGGCGCGCGCGTAGGCATTACTGTTGACGGTGGTATTGGTCGCGATAATGCCGATTCGGTTGTTTTTGGTGGTTTGCAAAGCGGCTTCCGCACCAGCGGAGATGACGTCCAATACGGGCATATTGCCTGCTTTTTGGCGGATTTTTTGTCCGGCAACAGCGGCGATGGTGTTACACGCGATAACCAGTGCTTTGACATCGTTTTCCAGCAGGAAATCGACAATCTGCATGGCGAAGGTTTCGATGGTGGCGCGGGATTTGGTGCCGTAGGGAACGCGTGCGGTATCGCCGAAATAGATGATATTTTCCATCGGCAGGCGTTCCATCAGGGCGCGGACGTTGGTCAAGCCGCCGACGCCGGAATCGAATACGCCGATGGGGCGTTGTTTGCTGGTACTCATGGTTAATTTCTTCAATATAGTGTTGAGGCCGTCTGAAACCGTTTTTCAGACGGCCTGAAGGTTAAACATATTCTTTTTTATCGTTTTCCACCCAAGCCTGATGCGAGCAAATCCACAACAGAACGATACCGCATACGGTCGAGCTCAACATCATACCGGCCATCACCAAGGCGGAACCATTATGCAGCCAAGTCGTTGCCATGCCGACCGATGCGCCGATAAGGGATTGGAACACGCCTAAAACGGCATTTGCGCTGCCGCCCTCTGCGCTGAAATAGCTCATAAAGCAGGCCTGAGTGTTCGCTCCGACCAAGCCTTGCGTACCGACTGAAAACATCACGCATGGTACCAAAGCCCACAAAGGCGGCAGAGACAGCGACAATACCAAAACTGTCATCAGCAGATTGGCGGCAAATTGGACGATAATGCCCCATTTGAGGATGTTTTGCGGATGCGTACCGGTTTTCAAACGCCATGCAGTAACGCGGTTAAACGACATCATGGTAATGATATTGAGCGCAAATATCCAAGCATATTGGTTTGGTGAAACATGATACAGATGTTGGTACACGAACGATGATTCGGTCAAAAAGGCAAACATCGAACCAAAACTGAAAGCTTGGAAAAACAGATAGCCCATTGCGGCGCGCGTTCTCAAAACGCGTTTAAACCTGCCGGCCACCACGCCGAACACGTCCATGCTGATTTTGCCTTTTTGGTGCGGCTTGGGCAGGAAATACCACATCAAACCCCAAAGCAGCAGCGAATAGCAGGCCAGAAAACCGAAAATCATGCGCCAGCCGCCCAAATTCTGCAAGCCTGCACCAATCATCGGCGCCATCAGCGGCACAATCATCAGAATAATGCCGATTAAGGCAAACATCTGCGCGGCTTTGCGTCCGGAATAATAATCGCGCACCATCGCGCCGGAAATCACCACGGTCATTCCTGCGCCAAACGCCTGCACGGCACGCAAGTTCAATAGCTGCTCGACATTATTCACCATCGTCAAACCGACAACGGCGGCAAAGTAAATGCTCAAGCCCACCAAGGCGACAGGTTTGCGGCCTTTAATATCCGAAATCGAACCGCCGACCACCTGACCAAACGCCACGCCAAACATAAAAAAGCTCAGGCTTTGCTCGATGCGGTGGATGTCCGAACCCAGCGACTTTGCCATTTCGGGAATTGCAGGCAGATAAGCATCGACAGAAAACGGCATCAGCGCGACCAACATCGCCATCAGCACGGCCATGGTTTTTTCGCCCAAAGGGGCTTGTTGTACAGTCATTCCGATTTTCGCTTTCGTAACAAACTATTCAAAAAACAAAGAAAACAACCGCCTTGTCAGACGGTTGCGTGTTGGATGGAATTATAGCAGATTTCAACCCTATCCAATCACTGCAAAAAAACCTTTGCAAAACTTAAGGCCGTCTGAAACTTTGCTTGGTTGAATCCCCCCGCTGCAAACGTTAAAATGCTTGTTTTTTAAGACAACACATTGTTTCACATCACGGATTCTAAGGAATAATCATGACTACATTTCAAATTGCGCGTGCCGACGGGAAAACGCTCGAAATCCAAGGCAAAATGGCCAACCGCCACGGCTTGATCGCCGGTGCGACCGGTACGGGTAAAACCGTTACCCTGCGCCGTATGGCGGAAGCCTTCAGCAGCGAAGGCGTCCCAGTATTCTTAGTCGATGTCAAAGGCGATTTGTCGGGCATCGCGCAAGCCGGTGCCAACAGCGGCAAAGTGGGCGAACGCATCGCCGAGTTTGATTTGGGCGAACAATGGCTGCAAAGTTTCCCCGTGCGCTTTTGGGATGTTTACGGCGAAACCGGTATTCCCGTACGCGTAACCGTTTCGGAAATGGGTCCTATGCTTTTGGCCCGTCTGATGAATCTGAACGACACGCAAGAAGGCCTGCTCAACCTTGTGTTCAAAGTTGCCGACGACAGAGGCTGGCACATTCTGGACTTGAAAGACCTGCGCAGCATGTTGAAACACGTTTCCGACCATGCTTCGGAATACCGCACGCAATACGGCAACGTTTCCGCCGCCAGTATCGGCGCGATTCAGCGTCAGCTTTTGACGCTGGAGAACGAAGGCGCAGAAAAATTCTTCGGCGAACCTTCCCTCAACCTGCAAGACTGGATGCAAACCGACAACGGCAAAGGCATCATCAACATCCTCAATTCCGAAAAACTGATGCGTTCGCCGCGTATGTACAGCGCATTTTTGCTGTGGATGCTGGCAGAATTGTTTGAAACCCTGCCCGAAGTCGGCGATTTGGACAAACCAAAATTCGTGATGTTCTTCGACGAAGCGCATTTGATGTTCGACAATGCCGCCAATGCGCTGGTCGAACAAATCGAACAAGTTGTGCGCCTGATCCGTTCCAAAGGCGTGGGCGTATATTTCGTTACCCAAAACCCGCTTGACTTACCCGATACCATTCTCGGCCAACTGGGTAACCGCGTACAACACGCCCTACGTGCCTTTACACCGCGCGACCAAAAAGCAGTCAAAGCCGCTGCCGAAACCTTCCGTAGCAACCCAAACATCAAAGTTGCCGAAGCGATTGCCGAACTCGGCGTCGGCGAAGCCCTTGTTTCCTTCCTTGATGAAAAAGGTATGCCCGAGCCGGTAGAACGCGCCCTCATCCTGCCGCCGCAATCTTCCTTAACCCCGCTTGCCGCAGAAGAGCGCAACCGCTTGTTCCAAAACGATGATTTGTATCCAACCTATAAAGACATGTTGGACAACTACTCCGCTTTTGAAGCATTGGCCGAAGCAGACAGCCAGGCTGCCGCTGAAAAAGAAGCCGCAAATGCCGCCAAAGAGCAGGAAAAAGCACAAAAAGCTGCAGAAAAAGAGGCTGCCAATGCCGATCCCGGCATCCTTGGCGGACTGATCGGCGGTTTGAGCGGCGGACGCAAAAAATCCGGCCAAGGTTTGGGCTACAACGTTGCCGACGCCATCGGCAGCCAAATCAACCGCCAAGTAACCAACGCCATTTCACGCAGCGTAATGGGCATTATTAAAAATATGTTCAAATAATCAGCCTGCAAACATAAAAGGCCGTCTGAAAATCAATTTCAGACGGCCTTTTATATTCATCAATCCAATCAGTTTTTCATCGATTGAACCGGAGCCGGGATTCTGCCGCCTCGGTTGACAAATACTTCGCACGAACCTTCTTTAACCGGCATTACAGGCGCGTAGCCCAACAAGCCGCCGAACTCGACGCTGTCGCCGACGGTTTTACCGGTTACCGGAATAATGCGCACGGCAGTGGTTTTGCTGTTGATCATGCCGATGGCGGCCTCGTCGGCGATGATGCCGGAAATGGTATGCGCAGGCGTATCGCCGGGGACGGCAATCATGTCCAAACCAACGGAGCAGACGGCTGTCATAGCTTCGAGTTTGTCCAGTGTCAGCACACCGGCTTCAGCAGCGGCAATCATGCCCTCATCTTCTGAAACAGGGATAAATGCGCCGCTCAAACCGCCGACCGCGCTGGAAGCCATCATGCCGCCTTTTTTCACGGCATCATTCAGCAAGGCCAAAGCTGCTGTCGTGCCGTGCGTACCGCAGACGCTCAAGCCCATTTCTTCAAGAATGCGCGCCACCGAGTCGCCGACAGCAGGGGTTGGTGCTAACGACAAGTCGAGGATACCAAACGGGATATTCAGCATTTTTGAGGCTTCGCGGCCGATGAGTTCGCCCACGCGGGTAATTTTGAAAGCGGTTTTCTTCACAACTTCCGCAACTTTGGTCAATGTCGTTGCATCTGAATTTTCCAACGCGGCTTTTACAACACCCGGGCCGGATACGCCGACATTGATAACGGCATCCGCTTCGCCCGAACCGTGAAACGCGCCCGCCATAAACGGATTATCTTCTACTGCATTACAGAACACGACAATTTTGGCGCAGCCGAAACCTTCGGGCGTGATTTCAGCCGTGCGTTTGATGGTTTCGCCTGCCAGCTTGACCGCATCCATATTGATACCGGCACGCGTGCTGCCGATATTAATGGAGCTGCACACGATATCGGTGGTTTTCATGGCTTCGGGAATGGAACGGATCAGCACTTCGTCCGAAGGCGACATACCTTTTTGCACCAGCGCAGAAAAGCCGCCGATAAACGACACGCCAATAGCTTTGGCTGCCTTATCCAAAGTTTGCGCCACGCTGACATAGGAGTCGGCATGGGTGGCCGCGGCGATTTGGGCAATCGGCGTAACGGAAATGCGCTGATTCACAATCGGTACGCCGTATTTGGCAGACAGATATTTTGCCGTTGCCACCAAGTCTTTGCCGATGGTGGTGATTTTGTTGTAAATATTTTGGTTCAACACATTGATATCGCTGCTGATGCAGTCGTGCAAATCAATGCCGATGGTAATGGTGCGCACGTCAAAATTCTGGTCGGCAACCATTTTGACGGTTTCAAGTATCTCATTACTGTGGAAGTTATTCATGGGGTTCGGCCTTTCTTGCAGGTCGTCTGAAAAATATTTTCAGACGACCTTCGATTAGACTTTAAGCTTGACATACATATGCTCTTGCGTGCCTTCAGCAGTTTTTCGCATTTCGTAATCAAACACATCAGAATATTTTTTTACTAAATCGGTAAATTTCTTACACCCGTAATTACGTGGGTCAAAATCTACCTGCAAGCGTTTCCAAGTGGCACCGAATGCAGTCATAGCCATCCATTCACTTTCCGCATGTTCGAAAATTTTATGTATAGTCTCTAATGGTAATTTGTTCTCAAGTTGTTCGGCAATTTTCGGTTGAGCTTGAGCATTTTCGGGAGAGGCTGTTTGAATCTGTTTCTCTGTTGGTTTCTGTGGTTTATCAGTTACTGTTTCTTTTTGTGTGGGTTCAGGCATCAAGTTTTCTACATAGATAAATTGGCTGCACGCATTACGGAAAGCTTCAGGCGTTTGCTTTTTGCCAAAACCGTAAACTGTTACACCTTGTTCTTTCAACCGAATAGCTAATGCAGTAAAGTCACTATCACTAGATACCAAACAAAAACCATCAAAACGGCCAGTATAAAGTAAATCCATCGCATCAATAATCATAAAACCGTCAGTGGCATTTTTACCTGTGGTGTAAGCGAATTGCTGCATAGGTTTGATAGCATGCTCATTAATGACGGCTTTCCATTTGCCGTTGTCACCAACAAAGTTGCCATAGATGCGTTTTGCCATTGCTTCACCGAATTTAGTTGTTTCTTCTAAAATCGCATCAATGGTTTGCGCTGACGCATTATCAGCATCAATTAAAACTGCCAACCGTGCAGATTTCTCTTCTACATTAAAACTAATTTTATTTTTTGACATAATTTTAGAGTTCCTAAAATCAAATACGGTGCATGGCTTGGAAAATTTCTTCGTTTTGCATACGGATATCAAGCGCGAGTTTTTTGCTTTCTTCCGCAAACAAATCCAAAACCTCTTGACGCGATTTGGTGCATTTTGAAGTGTCCACCAAAATAATCATGGTAAAAAAATCGTCCATCAGCTGTTGGCTGATGTTGAGAATATTGATTTGGTTTTCCGCTAAAATTTTGGAAACGTCGTACACAATGCCCACACGGTCTTTACCGATGACGGTGATGACTGAATTGTTCATAACGCTGTTTCTCCTCATAGGATATTTGAAAAGTGTTGACAATTATAACACTCAGGCCGTCTGAAAAACTGTTTCAGACGGCCTGAGTATTCAAATTTCAATTTTAATTATCGCCCTGCTTTCAAAGCCTGCCACAGGCGAACGCTGAGTTTGCTCGCATCGGTTGACTTAGGGGAGACGATGAAGCTTTTTTCCATCAATTCTTTACTTGGGAAAATCGATTCATCGGATGTGTACTTTTCATCCATCAAATCACGCGCCGGACGGCTGGCCGGAGCATAAGTCACATAGTTGCCGTTTTTGGCCGCTGTTTCCGGATTGAGCGTGTGATTGATGTATTTGTGTGCATTGGCCACATTTTGCGCATCACGCGGAATCATCAGCGAATCCACCCAAATACCGACGCCGCTTTTCGGCGCCAACACTTCGACTTCGACGCCGTTTCCTGCTTCTTTGGCACGGGTTTTGGCAATATTGAGGTCGCCGCCGTAGCCTACCGATACGCAAAGATTACCGGCAGCCATATCGTCAATATAGCCGGATGAGGTAAAGCGTTTGATGTCGGGACGCACTTTTTTCATCATATCGATAGCTGCTTTGATGTCGTCAGGGTTTTCGCTGTTCGGATCTTTGCCCAAATAATGCAAAGCCAAAGGAATCTGCTCGATGGCACTGTCGAAATAACTGATGCCGCAGGATTTCAGTTTTTGGGTATATTCAGGGTTAAACACCAAATCCCATTCGTTTTCAGGCAGCTTATCCGTACCCAAAGCCTTTTGAACCTGCTGTTTGTTAATCGCCAGCGTATTGATGCCCCAGAAATAAGGTACGGCATATTCGTTGCCCGGATCGACGGTTTCCATCATTTTCAACAAATCGGGGTCGATATTGGCGTAATCGGGAATTTGCGATTTGTTGATTTTTTGATACGCGCCGGCTTTAATCTGGCGGCCGACATTGGCAATAGAAGGTGCAACCAGGTCATAACCCGACTTGCCGGTCAGCAGCTTGGCTTCCAGCGCTTCGTTGCTGTCGTAGTAATCGTAGCGGACGTTGATATGCGTATTTTTTTCAAACGCAGACAGCGTGGCAGGATCGACATAATCCGACCAGTTGTAGATATTGAGTTTATCCGTTTGAGAGGAAGAAGTTTGAGTTTGAGATGCGGAAGATTCTGCGGCGGTTCCTTGTCCGCCGCTACACGCAGTCAAGACGAGGCTCACGATTGCCGCCGCCATCAAAGATTTTTTCATGGTTTCAGACCTTTTGTTCGGGGGGTAAAAATATTGCAGCGGTGGCAGATGCCACTTACAAAAGGGAAACTGTGGGGGCGGCCGGCATGTGTCCTTTGCCCTTAATTCAGCAAGGTTTGCATTAAACGGCAAAAAGCTTTTGAATGCAAGACCTTAAAGCAGAAAAAATTCTCCCTTTTCAGACGGCCTGAAGCTATGGTTTTATTCATAAACAACATTTTTTCAGAAACGGTTTCATGCCGTCTGGAAAAAACTGTGTGCTTATTCAGACGGCCTCAAGATTTGTCAAAACCGCCCAATTTGTGGGAAAATTGCACGATTGAATTTAATGAAGGGCGACCCCGTGTTAGACAGAGAAGGCTATCGCCCCAATGTCGGTATTATCCTGATTAACGAACGTAACGAAGTCTTTTGGGGCAAACGCGTACGCGAACATTCTTGGCAGTTTCCGCAAGGCGGCATCAAGCCGGGCGAAAGCCCTGAGACCGCCATGTACCGCGAGTTGTACGAAGAAGTCGGCCTGCTGCCGCAACACATCAAAATCGTTGGCCGTACGCGCGACTGGTTGCGTTATGACGTTCCCAGTCACTGGGTGCGCCGCGAATGGCGCGGTTCGTATCGCGGACAAAAACAGATTTGGTATCTTTTGCGTTTGGTCGGCCGCGACAGCGACGTCAACCTCCGCGCCTGCCATCATCCTGAGTTTGACGGCTGGCGCTGGCACCAATACTGGGCGCCGGTTGACGAAGTCATCGACTTCAAGCGCGGCGTGTATTTGGACGCATTGACCGAACTCTCCCGTTTCTTGCGCGGCATAGAAAGCTATGAAGACTTTATCCGTCGCAATCCAATAGAAAACCTATAATCCAAACGCTTTCAGGCCGTCTGAAAGCGTTGTTTTTCATCTTTTCAGACGGCCTTTACATTATTCCTATGGCTAAAAACAATCAATACAGCGAATCCAGCATTACCGTCCTCAAAGGCTTGGAGCCGGTCAAAGAACGTCCCGGTATGTACACCCGTACCGACAGCCCGACCCATATCTGTCAGGAAGTGATTGATAACGCGGCGGACGAGGCATTGGGCGGTTTCGCGACTGCAATCGACGTGCAAATTCATGAAGACGGTTCGCTTTCCGTCCGTGATAACGGTCGCGGTATTCCCGTCGGCCTGCACCCTGAAGAAGGCGTACCCGTAGTCGAACTCGTGTTTACCCGTCTGCACGCAGGCGGCAAGTTCAATAAAAAAGACGGCGGCAGCGCGTATGCCTTTTCAGGCGGCCTGCACGGCGTCGGCGTATCTGTTACCAATGCCCTTTCCACCCGCCTTGAAGTAACAGTCAAACGCGAAGGTAAAGTCCACCGCATCGTCTTTTCCGGTGGCGACGTCATCGAGCCTTTGACAGAAGTGGGCAAATGCGCCGTCAAAGACAGCGGTACCGAAGTGCGCGTGTGGCCGGACGGCAAATATTTTGAAAGCCCAAATTACAGCATTCCCGAACTCGAACGCCTGCTGCGCGCCAAAGCCGTATTGCTGCCCGGCGTGCGCGTTTCCCTGACCCGTCCGGTCAAAGGCGAGGATGAAGCGCACACCCAAACTTGGCACTATCCGGACGGCCTGAAAAGCTATCTGACCGACCTGATTGCCGACGCACAAGAAGCCGTACCTATCTTCTCCTGCGAAAACTACATTTCAGACGGCCACAACGGCGATTTCAGCATCGGCGAAGGCGCCGCCTTTGCCCTGACTTGGCTGGAAGAAGGCTCATGCGCCAACGAAAGCTATGTCAACCTGATTCCCACCCCTCTGGGCGGTACTCATGAAGCAGGCTTGAAACAAGCCGTGTTCAACGCCGTAAACAACTTCATCAATCTACACAACCTCTTGCCGCGCGGCGTGAAAGTGCAAAGCGACGACGTGTTCAGCAAAACCGCCTTCGTCCTCTCTGCCCGCGTCCTCGACCCGCAGTTCCAAGGTCAAACCAAAGACAAACTAACCAACCGCGACGCGCTGAAACTTGTTGCCGCCGTATCGGGCGACCCTTTGGAATTGTGGCTGAACCAAAACGTAGACTTCGGCAAAAAAATCGCCGAACTCGCCATCCGTCAGGCACAGGCGCGGATGCGTTCGGTTAAAAAAATCGAAAAGAAAAAAGGCAGCGGCGTCGCCGTCCTGCCCGGCAAACTGACCGACTGCGAAAGCGAAGATATCCGCGAAAACGAACTCTTCCTCGTCGAAGGCGATTCCGCCGGCGGCTCCGCCAAACTTGCCCGCGATAAAGCCACACAAGCCATCCTGCCCCTGCGCGGCAAAGTGCTCAACAGCTTTGAAGTCCACCCCGACCAACTCTTCGGCAACGCCGAAATCCATGATATTTCCGTTGCCATCGGCGTTGATCCGCATGGAATCAATGATAATCCCGACTTAAGCGGCCTGCGCTACGGCAAAATCGCCATCCTGTCCGATGCCGACGTGGACGGCTCGCATATTCAAGTTTTGCTGTTGACCCTGTTCTACCGCCACTTCCCGAAACTGGTTGCCGACGGACACATCTACGTCGCCCAGCCGCCGCTGTTCCGCGTCGATGTCAACGCACAAGGTAAGAGCAAACCTGCCCGCAAATTCTACGCCCTCGACCAAAACGAACTCGACAGCATTTTAGAGCGACTGCAAAAAGAAGGCGTTAAAGAAACTGCTTATTCTATCAGCCGTTTCAAAGGCTTGGGCGAGATGAACCCCGATCAGCTCAAAGACACCACCATGCACCCCGACACCCGCCGTCTGTTGCAGGTGCAAATCCCAGAAGGTGCAGATGACGAAACACGCGATATCTTCGTCAAACTGATGGGCAAAGGCGAAGCCGCCGCCCGCCGCGCATGGATGGAAAAAGAAGGCGATACGGCAGAATTGGATATCTAATCCATTGTTTCAATAGACTAAAGGCCGTCTGAAACTTTAAAAGTTTCAGACGGCCTTTTTTCAATCATCAGAAATTAAGATTAAACAGTATTTCAATACCCTGTTACTTACCTGTTTCTATTTTCGCAGCTTAATAGTGTCTTTAAGAAAAATAAAAAAGCACTGATATAATCAGTGCTTTTTAAATAATGGCGCGGCGGACGGGGCTCGAACCCGCGACCCCCGGCGTGACAGGCCGGTACTCTAACCAACTGAGCTACCACCGCGCATCCACTGTCAAAGACAATGAAAGGAAACTTGGTGGGTGATGACGGAGTCGAACCGCCGACATTCTGCTTGTAAGGCAGACGCTCTACCAACTGAGCTAATCACCCGATAAGCCGACATTAAATCAAAAAATCAGGCTACGCGCAAGGTTTTTATTTAAATAAAAATATATCCCATTGAAAGAATATAGAATATTTTATTTAACCGCAAAAATTACCGATATACCGTTCTATCAATCGAAAATCAAATGCCCCAATTTATCCGCTTTAGTATGCAGATAACGTTCATTTTCCACATTTTCGCCGACATGTAATGCAATCCGTTCAACCACATTAATGCCGGAATCTTTCAACGTTTGGATTTTTTCAGGATTATTGGTCAACAACCTGACCTCCCGAATATGCAGATAATCATAAATCTGCTTGGCTAAAGTGAAGTCGCGCGCATCAACAGGAAGGCCGAGCGCTACATTGGCTTCAACCGTATCCAAGCCCTGATCTTGCAGACGATAAGCACGGATTTTGTTTATCAAACCAATGCCCCTGCCTTCTTGGCGCAAATATACGATAACGCCACGCCCTTCTTTCTGAACAACCTGCATCGCCGCTTGAAGCTGAGGGCCGCAATCACATTTCACCGAAAATAAAGCATCGCCGGTCAAGCACTCGGAATGGATACGCGACAACACAGGCAGGCCGTCTGAAACATCGCCCATCGTCAATGCGACATGTTCCTGACCGCCCTCTTCTTCAAAGCCGTGCATGGTAAACTCGCCCCATTCCGTAGGCAAACGGCATGACGCAACAAACTTCAAGGCATTACTCATTTTCCGCTTCCTCTTTTTCAGCCACGCCCAACAGATTTTTCAAAGAATCCGACAGAGCCAAGGCAAGGGCAATCCAAGCCACCAATACTTCATCAGGCGCACCGTCTTTGACATCAAACTCGGCATGCACCACACCCAAAACCGCACCGCTGGGCATACAGACAGGAACAGAAATCTGACTCAAGCCGGGATGATTGCGTTCGTCCGACAGCTCACCAATTTCCTGCCAATACGCCACATTCTGACAAACATTCATCCAACCGCTTTGCGCCGTACGCACAGCCAAAAAAGCCCGTCCGGCCTGCTCATCGATTGGAATCACATTTTCCAACGGCACGCCCCAACGGCTCAGTCGAACCAGCGACAACGCGCCATCTTTCGGGAAAGCTGTATAAACTGCTGCGCTTTTCAAATGCTCAGTGCGCTCGGCAACCGAATCCAAAGCCATAAAAATCTGTTTCAGCAACAATTCATGTTCGGCATCAACATAATCCGCCAACTGCCAACCGTCTTCAGACGGCCACAAAATCGAACGCTCAACCGAAGCATTGCCCATTTTAATCACAGCCTGGGCAGTCAAATAAGCAACATGTATCTCATCCGCAGGCAATTTCAAACCTTGCGTCTGCAAAAAATCTTTAATCAATAAAGCAGGCATCTGCCCTTCCTCACCAATAGTAAAGTTGAGGCCGTCTGAAAACAAACCCTGCTTTCAGACGGCCGGAATAAACCATTATATAAGGGATAAACCGAAAAATTCAAGCAAACAAGACTTTGCGCTCCCATTAATCTTGTGTATAATCCACGGTTCAAATTAGTGCGGACGTGGCGAAATTGGTAGACGCACCAGATTTAGGTTCTGGCGCCGAGAGGTGTGAGAGTTCGAGTCTCTCCGTCCGCACCACACTCAAAATGAGCAGCTTTCGGGCTGCTTTTTTTACATCTATTCCACTATATACCCTATTCAAAATCAAAACTGCTTTTAATTTTTTGACCTTTGCAAAAAAGGGGTTTATTTGGGGGTATAACAGACGTTTCCATTTTATCTTTCAGACTGCCTATCATTTATGTTGAATCCATCGCAAAAACTTGTCGAATTGGTCCGTATCCTTGAAGAACGTGCCTATATTTTTCCGGGAGATCCTGTGCAGGCGACGGAAGCGTTGCGACATATTGATGGCGGCAATGAGGAAAAACTGATACGCCGCGCTCAAATTATTGACCGCGACCAGCATTTGAAATATGTGTTGCAACAAGTGGAGACAGGCTCGTTTTGGCTTTGGATTGCTGCGGCGACGTTGTTGTTTACAGTCGGTTTTTCCAGTACTTATCTTTTGATGGACAATCAGGGGCTGAACTTTTTTCTGGTATTGGCCGGGATTTTGGGCATGAATACAGTCATGCTGCTGGTGTGGCTGGCGACTTTATTCCTGCGTTTGAAAAATATGCACTTTATCAGCAGTCCGACAACTTGGTTCCGAGGTAAAGACCCGGTCAATCAGGCAATTTTGCGGCTTTATGTGGATGAATGGCGCAAACCGCAAACGCGTTGGCTGATTGGTGCAACTTCACACGGCCTGTGGCTTTGCACGCTGTCGGGAATGTTGGTTTCTGTTTTGCTGCTGCTTTTGGTGCGTCAATATACGTTCAACTGGGAAAGTACGCTTTTAAGCAATACGGCATTGGTGAAAACGGTTGAGGCTTTGTCATGGTTGCCGGAACATTTGGGCTTTCCTGTTCCCGACAGTCAGGCCGTAATTGCAGGCCGTCTAAACAATCATATCGAAGATGCACACGCTTGGGCAGGCTTACTCATCGGCAGCATTATCTGCTATGGCATTCTGCCGCGCTTGCTTGCTTGGCTGGCTTGCAAGATTACTTTAAAAACCCTGCGCGAATGTTTGGATTTGAATCAGCCCTACTATCAAAACATCCTTCGCACATGGCAAACGAAGATTGTTGATGCCGATGATTTTCAGGAAAACATCGTTCCCGTTTCATCTAAAATTACGCTGAATAATGCGCCTAAATGGGCTGTTACACTGGAAACGGAATGGCCTGATCCGCTTTGGTTTTCCGGCGTTTTGGCGCAAGAATGGATAGACAAAGGTGTGGCCGCCGGCAGAAAAGATTTGGAACAATTGGAAGCCGAATTGAAACAAACTCCGGCGCAACTTCTCATCGGCGTACGCACGCAAACTGTTCCCGATCGCGGCATTTTGCGTCAAATCAGCCGCTTGGCTGAAGCTACGGACGGCGGCGTTATCATTCAACTTTTGAATCAAGACAGTTTCTCTGAAGATTTGGATACCAAACTGGATTATTGGCGCGATGCGCTGGCAGAAAGAAACATTGCCTGGCTGGAACCGACCCGTTTGGCACAAGAAAAACGGCAAAGCGCTATTTGACAGATAAACCGAAGGCCGTCTGAAAAGTTTTCAGACGACCTTTTATCGCAACTTGGAAGCTTGTTTTTAATATTGTCTTGCTGTCTTGATGATATAACCAATTTAAATTTAATCATTTCTTGACTATCCGTTATGTTTTCATTTTTTAATATAACTTAAAAAATAATTTCAAAAAAACTACTACATACTTGCACTGTCAATACAACAGCAAACGGATGAAAACGCTTGCTATTTTTCACCCCATTTTTCATTTTGGAGTGCTAATATGCAAACACTAAACATGGATGATTTACAACAAGTTTCCGGCGGTTTTAATTTCAGTCGAAGCGCGGTTTCAGGAGCCGGCCGCTGGGTTGGTGCCGGAGCAGGTGCTTTTGCCGGCGGCTTTACCGGAATGGCGTTAGGCGCGATTGCGGGACCGGGCGGTATGGCTGCCGGTGGTGCTATCGGAGCCAACGTAGGTAGAGTTTTAGGAGGCAGATTAGGTTCGTTTGTCGCCAGAAGATCGTTTGGCTATTAAATCATTGCCGATCAAACTCCGTATCCCGAAAATATTTACGGGATACGGATTCTTTATCAACAATACTGAAGGATAACGGCATGAAAAATTTTTGGGAAAATTATAAGAAAAACTTGCAGTTGCTCGCAACTTTTGCCAAAAAATATTGGAAGGTCCTACTGGTCATCAGCTTCGCTGTAAACTTTATTGTCATCGGGGTGAACACTATCTTGAGTCTCTATGTGATCAATCCGAAATATTTTTTAGGGGAAGAATATTTCCTTTCAGAAATTATCGAAAGCCTCGTCGCAGTAAGCTTGATGATATGGACATTCCTGAAATATATTCAGTACAAACAGAAAGATGCTTCTTCGAAAGATTCTTCTTCAAATTAAATACGGAACAATCCCAAACTTTATAAGAAGGATAAGGGCATGAAAAATTTTTGGGAAAATTATAAGAAAAACCTGAAGTTGCTCGCAAGTTTCAGCAAACAATACTGGAAGGCATTGCTGATTATGTGCTTTGCGGCCAGCTTTACTGTTTTCCTTGCGAACTTGATTTTAAGCCTTATCATCAATCCGAAGTATTTCTTTGGAGTAGACCGTTTTCTTCCCGACTGGGTCGAAGTGTTAATTATGTGTACCCTGGTTGAACTGATGTTCTTGAAATACATAAAATCCAAAAAGAAAAAATCGCTTCCAGAATAGGTACAAACAGATTAGCCCAACCTTGTCTTTTCAATGGGTTATATCTTTTTCCTGTCTGTCAAGATTTCTAAAACCAAGGTCGTCTGAAAAGCTTTCAGATGACCTTTTACTATGAATAATTCAAATAAAAAGCGCGAACCTTTCGATTCGCGCTTTTTTTTCAGACGGCATCAATTATTTTTTGTCGTCTTTTACTTCTTCAAAGTCGGCATCTACGATGTCGTCGTCTTTCTTAGCGGAAGACTCGGCTTGTGCGCCCTCGCCTGCTTGGGCTTGGGCTTCGGCTTGCGCTTGAGCGTAAACCATTTCGCCCAATTTTTGGCTGGCTGTACCCAAAGCTTCGGCTTTGGCATCGATAGCGGCTTTGTCGTCGCCTTTAACCGCTTCTTCAGCTTCTTTCAACGCAGCTTCGATTTTTTCTTTCTCAGCAGCGTCGAGTTTATCGCCGTAGTCAGTCAGAGATTTTTTCACAGAGTGAATCAGGGCTTCAGCTTGGTTGCGGGAAGCGACCAATTCAGTCAGTTTTTTATCTTCTTCAGCGTTGGCTTCGGCATCTTTCACCATGCGTTCGATTTCTTCTTCGCTCAAACCTGAAGAACCTTGGATGGTAATGTTGGCCGCTTTGCCGGTGCCTTTGTCTTTGGCAGAAACGTGCAAGATACCGTTGGCGTCGATGTCGAAAGTAACTTCAATTTGTGGCATACCGCGTGGTGCAGGTGCGATGTCGCCCAAGTTGAACTGACCCAAAGATTTGTTGGCAGAAGCGCGTTCGCGTTCGCCTTGCAGTACGTGGATGGTTACTGCGCTTTGGTTGTCTTCGGCAGTTGAGAACACTTGAGACGCTTTAGTCGGAATAGTAGTGTTCTTTTGAATCAGCTTGGTCATCACGCCGCCCATGGTTTCGATACCCAAAGACAGAGGCGTTACGTCCAGCAGCAATACGTCGCTACGGCCGCCGCTCAATACTTCGCCTTGAATCGCTGCACCTACGGCAACAGCTTCGTCAGGGTTCACGTCTTTACGAGGCTCTTTACCGAAGAAGGCTTTAACGGCTTCTTGTACTTTCGGCATACGGCTTTGACCACCGACCAAAATCACGTCGTCGATTTCGCTGGCATTCAGGCCGGCATCTTTCAATGCGACTTTACAAGGCTCGATAGAACGTTGAATCAAATCTTCAACCAGGCTTTCAAATTTGGCACGGGTAATTTTCATGGCCAAGTGTTTAGGGCCGGTTGCGTCCATAGTGATGTATGGCAGGTTGATTTCAGTTTGCTGACCGCTGGACAATTCGATTTTGGCTTTTTCAGCAGCTTCTTTCAGACGTTGCAGAGCCATTACGTCTTGTTTCAAATCAATGCCTTGTTCTTTTTTGAACTCGTCAATGATGTAGTCGATCAAGCGTTGGTCGAAGTCTTCACCGCCCAAGAAAGTATCGCCGTTGGTAGCCAATACTTCGAATTGTTTGTCGCCGTCGAGGTTGGCGATTTCGATGATGGAAATATCGAAAGTACCGCCACCCAAGTCATATACGGCTACTTTGCGGTCTTTGTTGTCGCCTTTGTCCATACCGAATGCCAAAGCGGCAGCGGTTGGTTCGTTGATGATACGTTTTACTTCCAAACCTGCGATACGGCCTGCGTCTTTAGTCGCTTGACGTTGGCTGTCGTTGAAGTAGGCAGGAACGGTAATCACTGCTTCGGTGACTTTCTCGCCCAAGTAAGCTTCAGCGGCTTCTTTCATTTTACGCAAAACTTCTGCGGAAATTTGAGGAGGAGACAGTTCTTTACCTTGCGCTTTCACCCATGCGTCGCCGTTGCTGGCTTTGATGATTTCGAAAGGCATAGATTCGATGTCGCGTTGAACTTCTTTGTCTTCAAATTTGTGGCCGATCAAACGTTTGGCGGCGTAAATAGTATTTTTAGCGTTGGTTACCGCTTGGCGTTTTGCAGGCGCGCCGACGAGGATTTCGCCACCGTCCAAATAAGCGATAACGGAAGGAGTGGTGCGTGCACCTTCTGCATTTTCGATCACTTTGGTTTGACCGTTTTCAGAAATGGCCAAACAAGAGTTGGTTGTACCTAAGTCAATACCGATTACTTTTGCCATATTATGTTGCTCCTAATAAATAAACTTTTCTAAATTAATAATCCTGTGGAACATTTCGTTCCGATGGCTTGTAAATAAGGTTGCTTCATTTTTTTTCAAGGCTTAATTTGAATTTTTTTTTAAATTAAATTCAAGTACTTGATTTATTTATCCACAAGCCGTTTATTCTTTTTTCAGACGGCTGGCTTTAATTTTCCGATTCCGGTTTATCGGAATGATTTTCCAATAGCGGAACATCAGGATTTGAAACCGGATAAGGCCGTCTGAAGATCTTATGCTTGATAAACTTTATCAAGCGGTGCCTTCAATCTTCTTTTTTCGCCACAACAACCATCGCAGGACGCAGTACGCGATCGGCCAATGTATAGCCTTTTTTCATCACGCTGACGATGGTATTCGGCTCTTGCTCGCTGACGACTGCCTGCATCGCTTGATGTTGGTGCGGATCAAGTTTGTCGCCCGGTTGCGGGTTGATTTCTTTAATATGTGTGGCATCAAATGCTTTTTGCAGCTCGTTCAAAGTCATTTGCACACCCATTTTCAGCGCATCGAAATTGCCGCTTTGGTCCAGCAGCGCCATTTCGAGATAATCTTTAACCGGCAACATTTCTGCTGCAAATTTTTGTCCGGCGAATTTATGGGTATCGGCGATTTCTTGCTGATGGCGGCGGCGCAGGTTTTGCTCGTTTGCCAAACCGCGCAGCTCGCTGTCTTTGAGTTGGCCTTCCAACTCGGTGACACGCGCCTGAAGCTCTTCGTAAGTCAGTTCTGCTTGTTCGGTTTCAACGGTTTCGGCAGTTTCTACGGCTGCCGCTTCTTCTGCTTCGTGTTGATGTTGTTCGTTATGCTCCGTCATTTCTGACATCCTTTTAGCGTGTTGATATTCGATGTTTCATATATAAGGCCGTCTGAAAAAACTTCAAGCATTTGAATACCGATTATCAAATGCCTTGTTAAAAGACGTTGGAAAACGGTAAGATAGCCATCTGATTTTATTCTTCAGACGGCCTCGAATATGAAAAAAGACCATTTGAATTCAACCGATTTTAATCTGTGGCACACCATTCGCGAAGAAACCGAAGCGGCCGCCGCGGCCGAACCGATGCTGGCAAGCTTCCTGCATCAAACCGTGTTGCGCCACGATTCGCTTGATTCGGTACTTGCCTACCATCTTTCCAGCAAGCTCGGCAGCCCGATTATGGATGTGCGCGCGCTGTTTGAAATTTATCAGCAGGCCTTGAGCGTGGACACCCGTATCAGCAAATGTGTCGAGGCCGACTTAAAAGCCATTTACGAGCGCGACCCGGCTTGTGATGAATATTCGCTGCCGCTGTTGTATTTCAAAGGCTTCCACGCCGTACAGGCACACCGCATCAACCACTGGCTCTATCAAAACGGTCGTAAAACGCTGGCGTATTTCCTGCAAAACCGCATGTCGGAAGTCTTCGGTGTCGATATCCACCCGGCCGCCCGTTTCGGTCACGGTTTGATGCTCGACCATGCCACCGGTTTTGTGGCCGGTGAAACGGCTGTCTTGGGCAACAATATTTCCATCCTCCACGGCGTAACGCTGGGCGGTTCGGGCAAAGAAAGCGGCGACCGCCACCCGAAAATCGGCAATGGCGTGATGATTGGTGCGAACGCTTCGATTTTGGGCAACATCCGTATCGGCGAAAATGCCAAAATCGGCGCAGGCAGCGTGGTGGTTGCCGATGTACCGTCTTCGATTACCGTTGTCGGCGTACCGGCCAAACCGGTCGGCCGCTCTTCCAAAACTCCGTCTGCCGATATGGATCAAAGCATTCAATTATCGACTACGGATTTTGTGATTTAAGTTATCTGCCATTAAAAATGGCCGTCTGAAAAAACAAATCTTTCAGACGGCCTTTTATGATTTAAATCTTAGTATTAACCGCGTTTGCGCAAGGCTTCCAAGTGCATTTTAACCTGCTTGACTTTCTCTTCGGTAAACAGCTTGGCAATGTTTTTCCAAATGCTGTGATAACCGTAAGGCCCGTGTTGCATTTCGGCTTTTGCGTCATCCACCGACCAGCCTTGATAAATGATGCGGTACATTCCGGCAATCAAACCGGTACGGTCTGCGCCGTGATAACAATGGATAAGCACTGCGCCGTTTTGCTGTTGTTTTTCAATCAGGTATAAGATTTCCGCAATCTCTTTCGGCTTAATGCTCCATGACAGCAACGGACGGTTTAGCAAGGTCAAACCATGCGCTTTCAAATGGTCGTCATCGTTGCGGTCGAAAAAGCGCAGGTTGATCACGCTTTGAATACCCAGTTTGACGATGGCTTCGCCATCTTCGGCAACAGGCTGCTCGCTGCGGTAAAGCTTGTCGTCGATGCGATAAAGGTTGGCATCGTGTTTGACAGGCGTTGCCCAGCGTTCGGACTGAACGGCTTTGCTGCCGTTATCCGGCGGCGCGGACGAGCAAGCGATGGGCAAGCCGGAAGCGAGAAGGCACAATAAAAGACGGCGCATAAAATTCCTGTATGAAAATCAATTGGAAATCAAAATATCATGCGATTCTATCAAAACCCGTCCGGATATTCTATCCGCGCAAACCGCGTTACAATAAAGCCTCTTTTTTCAGACGGCCTTTCATCATGACCTGCCTTGCTTGGAACACCACACCCACCCTTGCTACCCTTTGCCGCGCCATCGAACAACATACCGCGCCGCTTTATTTGATTGTCTGCCTGCCTGAAAACAATATTCCCGATTTTCCGCTGTCCAATCATCCCTCCGAGCTTGAAGGCCGTCTAAACAACCGTCTCGCTCAAGCCATGAAATGCCTTCAGTTCAACAGCGTTAATGTTTTGGAAAACCTATTGCCTAATGTGCATCTCTGGATGGTTCCTCCACACCGTGCCGACCGCTTACACGAACATTTCCATCATATCGAATGGCAAACCGAAGCCATCCCCCAAGTACGCCCCTCTCCTCTGAAACCTTGGTTCAGACGGCCTGAACATCAAGCCGCGCCCGAACACGTCCTGATTATCGGCGCAGGCATTGCCGGCGCGGCAACCGCGCGCAAACTGGCGGAGCACGGCATACGCGTTACGGTTTTGGAGGCAGGTAAAGCGGCGCAGGCAGGCAGCGGCAACCGCCAAGGCTTGCTCTACGCCAAAATCTCGCCACACGATACCGAACAAACCGAGCTGCTGCTGACAGGCTACGGCTATACGCGCCGATTGTTGGAAGACTTGCTGCCCGACTCCGACGTATGGGGCGGCGACGGCGTATTGCATTTGAATTTTGACGAAAGCGAACGCAAACGCAATCAAGCCTTGGGTTTGCAACACCAGCATAAACACCTCTACCGCAGCGTATCTGCCGAAGAGGCTGCGCACATTGCAGGCATAGACGTATTTTCAGACGGCCTTTACTGGCCGCAAGGTGTATGGCTGAATCCACCCACTGTCGTGCATGCATTATTGAATCATCCGCTGATTGAGTTGCACGAACATTCGCCGCTGACCGCCGTATCGCATGACGGCACACGATGGACGGCACACACGCCGGTCGCGCATTTCAACGCCAGTCATATCGTTTACTGTATGGGCGCGCACAGCCCGACTGCCGCCGACACCAACGTCTCCGCCCTGCCTTTCCGCCAAATCCGCGGCCAAACCGGCGTTGTATCCGCCAGCCCATTTTCACAAAAACTGCGTTGCGCCATTTCCGGCGAAAGCTACATCAGCCCGATCTGGCAAGGCCGCCACTGCTACGGCGCGACATTTGTCCTCAACAGCAACGATGAAACTTGGTATCCGCACGAAGAAACCGAAAACCGCGCCGCCCTGCAACAGCTCAATCCGCCATTGGCACAATCCCTGTTTGAGCAAGATTCGTTTTCAGACGGCCTTCAAAACACACAAGGCCATGCCGCCCTACGTTGCGACAGCCTCGACCACTTACCCGTTGTCGGCGCGCTCGGCGACATCGCCGCCATGCAGTCCGCCTACGCTAAGCTGGCCTTGGACAAGAACTACCGCCTCGACAATATTCCCTGCCCTTACCTGCCCAATGCCTACATCAATACGGCACACGGCACACGCGGACTGGCGACAGCCCCCATCTGCGCCGCCGCCATTGCAGCCGAAATACTCGGCTTGCCGCAGCCGCTATCGCAAAGACTGAGAACCGCGCTACACCCCAACCGCGCCATCATCCGCGCGATTGTTCGGCAGCAGCCGTTGTTATCCGTTTAAAAATTTCGCTGTAAATAAAAAAGGCCGTCTGAAAGTCATCAAAACTTTCAGACGGCCTTTAGCTATCCGTTAACTGCTTAGAATTTCCATTCCAGCGATACAGCGTAATTGCGGCCTGGGGCGCGGTAGCGGTCTAAGCCTTTGCCATCGTGGTCAACGCCGTTGGTGGTGCTGTAGCTGTACCAACCTTCCTTTCTGTTCTAATTACCTTAGAACTTGGCTTCAAGCGTGAAGTTGTAGCTTCTGCCGGGGGAGGTGAAGCGTTCTATACCGGCATGGGTTTTGTTGTCAACGCGGTTGACTGTACCGAATTCGCGGATGCTGCGCAGCGATTCCCAAGTGTAGTATTTTTTGTTGCCGATATTGTACGCACCGGCGCGCACAGTGAAGTATTTACCCAAATTGACGTAACCTGTCAAATCGAAAAGCGTATAAGCTTTACTATGTTTGGCAAATGGCCATGGGTTGTTCAAATCATCACTGCTATGGACGGTGTCAGACGGTTTTTTAGCTGCAGTGTGGGTCAGGTACGCATTGACACCCCAGCGTTTGGAAGGAGCATCATAGCCCAGGTTGTAAACGGCAGACCACGGGGAAAGGGCGTTAATCGGGATTTCCTGTCCGTTGGTTTGTTTGGCTTTGCCTTTGATGTAGCTGACATTAACACCTGCGTGCGTGCCTTGCGGCAAACCGATGCTGTCGAGGTTCCATGTGCCGTTAAATTCCAAACCTTTCACCCATGCGGAGGAACGGTTTTGGTTTTGCCAAACGGGTGAGCTGACCAATGCGGTACCGTCGGAAATCGGCGCATAATTAGGGCTGTTGGGGTTGTCTGAGGACACACCCATGTAGGTCAGCTCGATAAAGTTGCGGTAGCGGGTTTGGAAGCCGGAGAGTTTAAAGTTTCCGGCTTTGCCACTGCCGGCAAGTCCCAGCTCGAAGTTTTTGGCGGTTTCTGCCTTCAGGTTGGGGTTGGCTTTAAGGTAGAAGTCAGGATGCGGGAACAATAGCCAGGTTTCGTCCGAAGTCGGCGCGCGGAAGCCTGTACTGTATTTCGCTAGAAGATTCAAATGTGGAGTAAATTTCCAGTCTAATCCTAAGCCGTAGCTGAAACCGCTGTGTTTACGCTCGCTGCCAAGATAGGGGATTTGACCGCGGATGGCAGGGGTATAGTTGGGGTTGTCCTTGGCTTTGCTGCTGCTGTTGTCGTAACGAACCCCGGCATTGAGGCGGTATTGGCTGCTGTCGCCGAATTGGAAGGTGTTGTTCCAGTAGGCAAAACGGTTTTTGGACGAGCTTTCGACCAGCATAGTCAATTCTTGGTTGTTGGACGTTTGGTATTTCGGGTCGTATAGGCGTACCCAATAGCTATGATCTCTATTGCCGTTGTCGTTTTGGGAACCACCCAATCCGTATTGCATTGCCCATACCAATTTGGAAAAGTCGATTTGTTTTTCGGCATCGGCACCAAATTGGGTATTTTTTTGACGGATGTTGCGAAACATATGGTACACGTCGCTGTTCACACCGCTGCGATTATAATCCGTCGGCAAATCCCAGGTCCAAGTGCTCATGTCGATGGTTTGACGGTCGTAACGTAGGTTAAGACTGTCCCATGGACCTTTGTCAAGTTGGTTTTTGTATTCGAAACCGATGCGTTTGCGGTAGGAAATATCTTGACGGGAACGGGTATCGCCCAGTGCCTCGCCTTTCCAGTTTGCCGCCCACATATTAGATAATTCGGTCGTTGTGCGGTCGGTACGAGAGTCTTCGTAAATCCAGCCGATACGGTTTTGATCGTTGAAGTTGTAACCCAGCTTGAACAGGGTGCTTATGTTTTCCCAATTTTGAGGGTCAGGTTTGCTGCGCGCTATACCGCGGCTGCCGTAGTTGGTACTGCCGGCATTCGGACTCCAGCTTTGTTTGTTGTCGGTGATGACGGTATCGGCAGCGTCGCTGTTGTTTTTGGTTTCTTTACCGAAACGGCGGGTGTAGACCATCAATGCGTCCAGACCCAACCAGGTTCCCGCGGCGGTTATGCTGCTGAATTTTTGGCTGTTGCGTCCGATATAGCCGCCTTTAATGCCTAAGTGGTAGGGTTTTTCTTCGGAAACATAGTCGCTTGCGGATTTGGTTTTATAGTTGACGGCACCACCCAATGCACCGCTGCCGGATTTGAGCGAGTCCGCGCCTTTGGTCATGGTTACTTCCGAGAAATTTTCAGGTTCGGAAGTGTTGCGGTTTGCATTGAAGTTGCCGTATGCACCGAACAACTCTTGGAATGCTTCAGACGACCTGCTTTCTGCTTGTGCCAGTCCGTCCACGTTGATGGCAACGCGGTCTTTATCGACACCGCGTATGGTAAAACCGTTAGAACCTGAGCGTCCGCCTTCAACGACGCTGATGCCTGGATCGTAACGCACCAAGTCGCTTTCATCGGAGACCATTTGTTTATCCAAAGCCTGACGGCGGATTTTCTCTTCACCGAGTTTTTGTACTTTGCGGCCGCCAATGACTTTGACTTCATTCAACTCCTGATAAGCTTGAGGAATAGGATCGGCCGCTAAGGCAGGGAAAGTTTGGCTGACAATAGCTGCCAGCAGTACAGGTTTAAAATGGAAGGACATTTTTTGCCTCTTAATATATATTGATTATCTATTATTGGAATGCTTGATGTGCAGTTACTTGCTGACAGGTGTCAAACTTGTATCCGTCGTATTGCGGTCGTCATCATTCTTCACGCCGCCGAACACGGTATCCAACGATTTATCGGCATCAAAGGTAACTTTACCGCCTATACTGACTTCTGTTTTATCGCCGTTAAATTGACCAAAGAATTTCCCTTCGACTTTGCCGTTTTTACCATCGGATTCGGCAGTGCCTGAGAAATCAACGCCGTTGATGCCTACATCTTTCATCACAACGTCCGGACCGTAATCAGCATTACCTAAAATCGTGCCGCCGAGTTTGTTGGTGTTGAAATTGGCTGTCAGCAGTGAAAGTTTGGGCGTGTTTTTTTCAGACGACCCGGAGGATTTGCCCGGATCGTAGGTTGAGGTAACGATATTGCCGTTGCGGACGCGGACAGCCCAAACTTCGTATGTAGTCTTGCCTTTTGCCACAGTACTGTCAGACGGAGTGTAATAAGACGGTTTTGCCGTTCCGACAGGTTTGCCGCCGACAAACAGGTCTGCCGTACCGTCTGAACTTATCCATGCGCCAAATTTAAGGTGATCATGTTTGGTTGCAGGGGCATTGGTGAACTGTCCCGAACTACTGCAACAGACAAACAGTTTGCCACCTTCAGATAAAGGTTGTCCTTCATGGCGTGTACGAAGGGCATAAGACGGGCTGGAATATGATGGGACAATCGGATCAGAATATGAACTAATGTTGTAATAGTTACCAGAAGGGGTTTGATAGACATATTGTTTATCGGTATAGCTGTAGCCCCATGATGTTTTCACTTCGAGTTCCGCTTCACGCAGACTGCCGCCTTTACCGGAAAGGGTATTGATGGTCTGTATCGCACTGCTTTCATCGCTCAACTTAACATTGGCGATAGGTTGCGCTGTCGGAATAGCAACGGGAACTTTGGGTTCAGATGCACCTCCACCTGCACATGCAGTCAAAATAAAGGTAGTTGCAATAGGCACTATAAATACATTAATTTTCATAACCAATCTCTCTAAAATACAAGCTTCTCAGATACAATAATGATAAGTATTACTAATAATATGCAATATTGTGTAACAAATATTTTATTTTAGCAATACCAATATTTTTTATATCAGTAGTTAGGGTGAATCTTTATGCCATCCTCTCTCTGTTAAATATATTTACGCAATTTATAATCCTATAAAAATAAATAAGTTATATTTATTTCGTAAATTTGCCGTTATAATGATAAATCTAAATACGAATCTGTATTTTTTATGCAAAAATAAAATCACCTGAGATGTTTCAGGCAGTTTTATGATAAGAGCAAATCCCTTATTAGAAACGATTTGCCCTCAGATATACATATATTTCGGATGACTTTAAATGCTAAAAATAAAACAAAAAATTGTCTCAGCTTCTTTGTGCTACCTATTGCCGTCAGCAGCCTTTGCTGAATTTCCCGAAGAGGGTGTTCGGCAGAATATTTCTTCTCAGAATACTGCTGTACAAGTACAACAGAAACAATGGTTAGATATTCTATCTGAGGAGGAAAGGTCGCCTGAAAAGAATGAGAATATAGGCAGACCAACTCTGGTTAATGATGATTTTTTAGCGGCAAACCCGCATATTCTTGAAGACGCACTGGTTCAAGCACTTAACGGCAATAGCGCAGACCTGGTTTCCTCGCTTGTCGCCCTTTACCGTAAACAGCCCAACCACAATCCCAAACTGATTGCACGTGCCGATGCTTTGCTGGCAAAGTTGAAAGGACGGACTTCCGAAGCGGTCGAACGTTATCGTACCCTTTATGAATCTGACGTTTCAGACGACCGCATATTGTTGGATTTGGCAGCAGCAGAGTTTCAGGACCATCGCTTGGGTGAGGCAACGATGCATTTTCGTCATGCCGCGCAACGCGATATACCTGCCCCTGTTTTGGAAAATGTCAAACGTTTTCAAGAAGCCGTCAAACGGCAGACAGAATGGAAATGGTCTGGTGGAATCAGCCCCGTGCATAACGATAATGCCAACAACGCTGCTCCGCGTTATTGCATCGAAACAAGGGGGCAAACCGCATGCAGTGTTACCTTACCTGTCAGTGCCAACGGCTTGAATTACGAATTGAACACCGAAAAACTCACCCCATTGCATGGGCATCACGCTATCAAATTCCGCACCAACCTCAGCGGCACAAGCTATTTTTTCGACCGTCAATCGGCTTACGACGATGCGTTCGGCAGGGCTTATTTGGGATGGCAGCGCAAGGATGGCAAACAAACCATCAGCGTTTTACCGTTTTATCAGGCACAGTTGGCAGGCAGCAGCGAGTTTGACAGCAAAAAAGAAAATAACCGTCGCGCCGCGCCGTATATGCTGGCACACGGTGTTGGCGTACAGCTTTCACATATGGTCAATCTCGGTAACGCAACACAACTTTATCACTCACTGGAGCGCTACCGCCAAAACTATCGGGAAACTGATCGTGCACTGCGCAACGATGGTTGGCACGACAGTACTTATCTTTCCCTAGCGCGCCGTTTTGGCAGTACGACCCTGTTCGGCGGTTGGCAATACAACCGCTTTGTTCCTGAAAACAAAAACATACGTAATACCGTCAACAATGCAGCCTACCACCGCAACGGTTTCAATATAGGTTGGATACAGCAATGGCGGGTTTTAGGTGGGCTTAACAGCAGACTTACCGCTTCATTTGCCAACCGTCGCTATAAAGGCATTATGGCATTCGGTACGGAGCCGCAACGCAATCGGGAGCGCGCTCTCTCTATCAATCTTAGTCACAACAAATTATCTTATAAAGGCATTACCCCTACTTTGAATTATAGTTATAGTCACACCCGTAGCAATGCACCCTATGCAATGCGTAATATTCATCAATGGTCATTAGGTGGTGAATGGAATTTTTAAAAGAGAATCAAATCTGAGTAGGTATAAGACAGCAACCCGTTCAAACAAAACTTTGTAGTGTAATTAAAGGTCTCTGCAAACATCTACGCCGAGGCCTTGTCTGTTTGATTTAATTATTTTTTAGAGTCTGTGCGGTGTCATACCTTCAGGTGCTTCCGCACCTTCCGGCAAACCGAAAGTTTCGCGCAAAATCACTTTATAGAAGGCAAACGCTTCGCACGCACCTTGAATGGCTTCCGCCTCGGCTTCGGGAGTCAAGTTCAAAGCGTTCAGATGCTCGACAAAAGCGCGCCAGTGTTTGCCGCGGCCGTTCGGATGAGGAGCCAGGTGGCGTGCGCCGAATTCGCCGGTGTATTCGAGTTTTTGAGCGTGTTTGAACAAGAATGCCGCGCCCAAATTAGAACCTTCGGCACAATACAGCCAGCCGATGGCTTTATTACCGGTTTCGTGTGGCAATTCTTTGTCAAATTTGTAAGGCTCTTCGCCCAAGTCTTTCAAGTCTTGAGTCACGGCATCGTAACGCGCCATGTATTCAAGCTCTGGAATGGCTTTGTTCAATTCGGCATCTTTATAGATGTGGTCGACGGCCTTGTGGAAAACAGATTGAAGTTTCAAGAATTTGATGTAGTTTTCTTTGCTGGAAAAAGGTTGAACGGACATAACCAAGTTATCAACGCTGTCGTGTGTAACTGTGGTTTGCTCTTTCAAGCGTTTGGCGAAAGTCAGCTCTTGGGTTTCACTCATGATGTTTCCTTTGAATTAAGAGACTAATAGTTTCAGATGGTTTCAGACGGCCTTTATGGTTAAAAATCCGTCTAATTTGAAAAGAATCGTTTTAAAAACAAAGAAGATAATTTTTAGCCTACTTCAGGTTCGTTGACCGTGTACCTTCCACAAATCTACAAGGATTATCGTGTTTTTAAATATTGAGAATATATCTTATTTTTATCCTAATGGAAATAAACCAAACTAAGACCTATTAATAAAATTTAACGGTCCATAGCAATAAACTTCTGAAGTCTTTTCAAACTTTTCAGACGGCCCAAACCTTATTAAGCAGCCGCCATTCAATCAAATATCGACCTAAATTTGGGCTATCCTTCTGTTTTCCTTTATAATGCGACACTCTTTGCACCTTCTTTATCCCCTGCCGAACCATGAAACGGATTCCTGCCTACCATCGCTGGTGGCGCTACAAGTCTTATCTTCCTGATGCGACGCTGCCTGCACATACGGTGGAATGCCCAGATTGCGGCTGCCGTATGGATATTCCGCGCCTGCGTCAGGGACAGGAAGCGCATTGTCCGGTGTGCAACCATGAAATTGTGGAAGTGGAAAACAATCCGTATATCGCGCCAATTGCCTATGCGCTGACAACCTTGATTCTAATGGCGTTCGCGTACAATATGGTGTATATCCGCGTGGATTTGTTCGGCGTGACATCGATTTTGTCGTTGCCGCAAATGATGCGGCTTTTGATTTCGCTGGATTACGGTTTTCTGGCGGAAGTGATGTTTATCCTCACCTTCGGCGCGCCCTTACTGTTTTTGCTGCTCTGTCTTTATGTTTATACGGCCTTGATACGCGAAAAGGCCTACCCTGCGCTGCGCTTTGCAACGCGCGTATTGGTTCGGCTGCGTCATTGGATTATGGTGGATGTGTTTTTCATTTCCACTTTGGTGGCATATATCAAGCTCTCGTCCGTTGCCACAGTAGAGTTCGGCTCAGCGTTTTATCTGATGTTTCCGTTGTCGGTCATGCTGATTCGGACTTCGGTATCGATTCCGCAGCATTGGGTTTATTATAAGATTCACCGTTTAACCGGCGGCCATGCGGTTCAGACGGCCACTGAAGACAAAATCTGTTGCAGCCGTTGCCTGTATTTCCGCGATAAAGACGAGCAGCCTTGCGGCGTATGCGGTGCGGACTTATACCGTCGCCGCCCGAAAAGCCTGAGCATTTCGCTGGCGTTTTTAGTCGCGGCGTTTATCCTGTATTTCCCTGCCAACATCCTGCCGATTATGATTTCGTCAAATCCGACGGCTTTGGAGATCAATACGATTTTCAACGGCATTGTTTATATGTGGGACGACGGCGACCGATTGATTGCCGTGATTATCTTTAGTGCCAGTATTATGGTGCCGGTTTTGAAGATTATTGCGATGGCGGTTTTGATTTATTCCGCATACTTTAAACCTGTGATGAGCGCGGACAAAATGTCGGTTTTGTATCGGATTACCGAATCCATCGGCCGCTGGTCGATGATTGATATTTTTGTGATTATTATTTTGATGAGTTCGTTCCACACCAATATGGCGCGCGTCGTGCCGGGTGGTGCGGCGATTTACTTCTGCCTGGTCGTTATTTTGACCATGCTTTCGGCCTATTATTTCGATCCCCGTCTGATTTGGGACAAGCAACAGCAGCTTTCAGACGGCCTTGATTCTGACCAGACCTTAACACAATGAAAAAACACGACTCTTCACCCAATTATCACGCACCGGCGCGTGTCAAGAAAACCAATGTCTTCACGTCTGTCGTGTGGCTGATTCCGCTGATTGCACTGATTGCCGGCGGCTGGCTTTTGATTAAAGACATCCGCAACCGCGGCCCTGTCGTTACGCTGTTGATGGACAGCGCCGAAGGCATCGAAGTCAACAACACCATTATTAAAGTGTTAAACGTCGATGTCGGACGCGTTACCCGCATCAAATTGCGCGACGACCAAAAAGGCGTGGAAGTCACGGCCCAACTCAGTGCCGACGCCAAAGACCTTATCCGCAGCGATACCCAATTTTGGGTGGTCAAACCGCGTATCGACCAAAGCGGCGTTACCGGCTTGGGAACCTTGCTTTCCGGCTCATATATTGCATTTACACCGGGCAAAAGCCAAGAAACCAAAGACGTATTTGTCGTCCAAGACATTCCGCCGATTGCCGCCATCGGTCAAAGCGGCCTGCGCCTGAATTTGATCGGCAAAAACGACCGCATCCTCAACGTCAGTAGCCCGGTTTTGTATGAAAACTTTATGGTCGGCCAAGTAGAAAGCGCGCATTTCGACCCGTCCGACCAAAGCGTGCATTACACCATCTTCATCCAAAGCCCCAACGACAAACTGATTAATTCCTCCAGCCGTTTCTGGCTGGAAAGCGGCATTAATATCGAAACCACAGGCAGCGGTGTCAAACTCAACTCCGCCCCTCTGGCTGCCCTGCTATCCGGCGCGATTTCCTTTGACTCGCCTAAAACAAGCGACAGCAAGAACGTCAAAAGCGAAGACAGCTTCACGCTTTATGACAGCCGCAGTGAAGTCGCCAACCTGCCTGACGACCGCTCGCTGTACTACACCGCGTTTTTCAAACAATCCGTACGCGGCCTGACTGCCGGTTCGCCTGTCGAATACAAAGGCCTGAATGTCGGCGTGGTTTCCGATGTCCCTTATTTCGACCGCAACGACAGCCTGCATTTGTTTGAAAACGGTTGGATTCCCGTACGCATCCGCATCGAGCCTTCCCGTTTGGAAATCAATGCCGACGAGCAAAGCAAAGAACATTGGAAACAACAATTTCAGACAGCCTTAAACAAAGGCCTGACCGCCACCATCTCCAGCAACAACCTACTGACCGGAAGCAAAATGATTGAGTTGAACGATCAGCCTTCTGCCTCGCCTAAGCTGCGACCGCATACCGTTTATGCAGGCGATACCGTTATCGCGACCCAAGGCGGCGGTTTGGACGATTTGCAAGCCAAAGTGGCCGACTTGTTAGACAAGTTCAACAATTTGCCATTGGATAAAACCGTTGCCGGCTTGAACGGTTCGCTTGCCGAGCTCAAGTCCACACTTAAATCTGCCAATGCTGCCCTAAGCTCTATCGACAAACTGGTCGGCAAACCGCAGACACAAAACATTCCGAACGAGTTGAACCAAACCCTGAAAGAATTGCGTCAAACCCTGCAAGGCGTATCGCCTCAATCGCCTATCTATGGCGACGTACAAAATACGCTGCAAAGTTTGGACAAAACCTTAAAAGACGTTCAACCCGTGATTAATACTTTGAAAGAAAAACCCAACGCGCTGATTTTCAACAGCAGCAGCAAAGACCCTATCCCGAAAGGAAGCCGATAATGCGCCTCTTCCCGATTGCCGCCGCCCTGACGCTTGCCGCCTGCGGCACTGCGCAAAGCACACAATATTTCGTCCTGCCCGACAGCCAGTACATCCGACCTGATGCCCATGGCAACGAAATCGCGGTCAAAGTCAACCTTGCCGAACCGCTTGCCAACGGCGGCCTCGTTTACCAAACCGATGCCTATCATGTGAATCTAGCGAAAAACCACCTTTGGGCGGCACCGCTCGATGGCGCATTGTCAGCAAATCTCAGCAACAAGCTCAACCGCCTCAATCCGCATCGCACCTTCGTGCCTGCTTCACGCAGCCAAAGCAGTCAAACCCTGAAAGTCTATATCGAAGCCTTCCAAGGCAGCTATCAGGGGCAGACCACCATCAGCGGTTATGCACTATGGCCGGACGGACGCAGCAAACCGTTTAACGCCATTACGCCGCAACAAGGCGACGGCTATACCGCCATGCTCGAATCGTTGGAAAACGGTTTGTCACAGGTTGCCGATACGATTGCCTATTAAACCAAAAGGCCATCTGAACATTTTCAGACGGCCTTTTTTATGTTTCAAACATTCATCACAACGCGCGGTCAAAATACAAAGCCACGCCGGAACGCTCGCTCATTGCCAACAAATAATCCATCAATTTTTGCGGCCATTGGATACCGCGCACAACGGTCAGGTTGCGCAAAATAGGGAACGTCAGGATATCTTCCAAACTAATTTCTCCACCCAAGCCCTCGCCTTCGCACACCAGCGCTTCCAGTTCTGCCAAGTCTTGATGCAGACGCTCCAGATATTGCGCCGTTTTGTTCAGATTAGTCTCGAAATTGCCGATACTTTTCTCTTTTTTGTCGATAAAGTATTTTTTCGCTTCATCGGTCTCAAATTCGGGCAGGCCGATTTTGACCATGCGCGGCTGTACCAATTTATTATTGTATTCGCCCACTTTATCCAACCAAGCCTGCATTTCTGGACGAACTTCCTCTTTCAGACGGCCTTGATCGATATAGCGGACAATATCCAAACTTTCGCCCATAAACGAACCGTCTTCTTTTTGCAAAATCGGCACTTGTTTTGAGCCAATCATGCCAATCGGCATGGCTTCGTCATCATTTGCCAAGACAACCTCTTCCACCGCCACATCACGCAAGCCGAAAATCATCCGCGCACGAACACAAAACGGGCAATGGTCGTAAATATACAGTTTCATTAAAAATCCTCCGAAAATGGGTTTGATTGGGCAAAGGCCGTCTGAATGCCTCACGCAAAAGGATTATCCTGCCAAATATCTTTGGAAACCATATCTGATAACGTGTTTATACGGCCGGGATATATGCAGTATTGTCTCCGGGCAGTATAACCGATGTTGAAATTTCCGTCGGATACACGACATCAGCGGCTGTCTCTGCTGAAATTTCACCTGCCAACTCATTGTAAATTCCTTTGTCGTTTTGGAAATCAATATCGGCAACCTTACGCCTTTCCCCGTTTTCCAAAACCACTTCTGATTCAAATAATATTTTATTATCGGCTTCATCTTTCAGATTGATTTTTGCAAAATCCAAAGAGATCGACTGGATATCCCAGTCGGACAATAGAGAAAGCTCTCCTTCCTCCGTTTTCCCGTTACTGTTTTCGTCATGCCAGATTCTTAGCTCGCCCCACAATTCATCATATTGATTAATGATATTATTATTGTCGCTGTCCAAATCTTTCAAAGCTTCTACGCCGTTTTCTGCGCGCTTGCCGTCAGACATAACTGTTGCCTCACCAAACATCTCCGTTCCGTCGTTTACCATGCCGTCTCCATTTTTATCCCAAACCAAAAAACCGCTGCCTTTTTTGAGCCAAGCCGTCTGTTCGGCCATCCCGTCGCCATCCATATCAAAACTCACTCCATCCTCCACCGAAGTCGTGAGCAACTCTTCTCCATACAGCTCGATAGCAAGAGGAGTATGGTAATTTTTGGCAATTTGGTCAAAATTCTGCTGAAGATTATCCACTCCGCCCTGCAAATCAAGTGAAATATTGGCTTTGTTCAGTAAATCCTGCAAAGCTTTCAAAGCTTCGTTTTCATTATGAATTTCTTTGCCTTTTCCTGATGCCTGTTCGGATTTTTGCTGTTCGACCAAAGTAGCCAAGCGGTTCACTGCATTGGAATGAAGCCTACTGGCTGAAGTAATCAGTGCCGCATACGCACTTTTTGAGTAATTTACTAAATTATCGTTGAAGCTGACACTCTTGCCCGCGCCACCGATACCGAATTCAATCGCCCCCTGCTTTCCGCCTGAAGAATAATATAACGCTGTTCTTGCAGCCGTCGTTACCGTACCGTCTGCCAAACGGCTGTTGGCAGGTACAAATACCACCATCAGCGTAGGATTTCCACGCGCCATCATCGGCATCAGACTAAGCGGCATATTTGGATCGGTTTTCTGAAAGCGAACCCGCTCGTCACCTACGCCAAACAGTCTGTTGGGATGGTCAGGCGCTGCTTCATCCATTCCTGATTGCAGAATTTTTTGCTTTTCGGCCGGAGTTTTACCGTTTAGCAGGTTTGGATTGGTTTCCTTAAGGAATACAGATTTCGCCCATGTCCAATAAGTATGGTCGGGCTGTCCGCTGGGGTTTTGGGTTTTCATTTTGTGGGCAAAATAATCAACAGCCTGTTGTTGGTTCATCGCCTTGATTGCTGCCGTATCCGATCCGTATTTGGTTTCTTTGGGATTGTTCCGCAAATCAAACTGAAAACGGTTGTATTCGGCTTTTCCTTCTTCATACAAAAAACGGCGGGCATACTCATTTGCAGTAAGGTTTTTTGTTGGATTTCTCTCATCAGCAAGATCTAGTCTATAAAGAGTATCAGAAATACCATGCTCGATTTCATGGGCATAATCAGAAGCCGTAAGATAATCTTTTCCAAATACCATCTCACGGTATTCAATGTCTCCTCTTAATTTTCTCGTTGTATAAGTGGCTGGAACATGATGATCGACACGAATACTTGATAGCCCCCATTTATTGATAAAAATATGAGTCTTTTGCATAATAACATTATCCCGCATGATGCTATCAATCTCCTTTTTAGGCATGCCCATGCGAATAAAATGCTGCCGAATTTGTGCATTTTGAACTGTTGCCATAATAATTCTCCTATTAATTGTTTGAGTAAATTTTTAATTTTAATTGGTGATAAAATAATCTTTTTTATATAAATAATTTTTTTTATATTGAATATAAGATATTTCCTTGCTACATCTCATATTTTCTTGGTTATCATGCATAAAGTATAGAGATACACTATCATGAATAGACAATCTTGCATGAAAATTCTTAATATGACCGTTGTTGTCAATAGCCTCTAATGATTTTTCTAAGTTGTCAATATCCTTTAATGATTTTCCAAAACTTACAGCAGAATCAGAACAAAATATCGGTCTAAACATTGGATGCCAACCAATGCTTGGCAGGGGCAAATCCTCGGGATAACGGTTGTCAGGAAACAGCGAACGGTAATGCTTTAAATAATCAGGCGTTGCTTCGATTTCTAAAAAAGTACTGCCGTTGTAGTTGGTCTGATGCACTACCGTAAAGCCGTCGGTCGGCCGTTTTAGCTTACGCCGCCTGTGTTTGAGCCATTTCTGCCGCTCTGCCTTGTCTTTCCATCTGAGTACCGCCTGTTTTTCTCCGTCAGGCCGCAAACGGCCGGAAAGCCGCAGATAGCGCCGGTACACGGGAATCTGCCACTTTTTCGCTAAATCTTCAGGCGGCATATCAAGCAAACAGGCACTATGCACCGTGCCTGCCATCTGCCTGAACAAACTCTCGAAGCTATTTACAGGATAAAGCTGCCCGCAGCCCGTTGCGTCATCCGCATATGCTTGAGAAACAGAGACCGTCTGAATGCCGCTATCGGCATGAGACAAAATGGGCAGCAACATGGCCGGCCACAACAAAGCAGCTAAAAATTTCACACTCATCTCCTTCTTGATAAAAATTATTACTTGCTTTGATATTATTCCCAATATTTTTTCACTGCAAGCACATTTACACGCTAATTGTTTGTTTTATTTTGATGTTTATATGTTATTGCAAGTTGGGTAGCCCAGGCCGTCTGAAACAAGGCTTCCTGAAACATAGTGCCGCATTCGCATACAAATCTAGGGCTGTCGGCAAGAAACTGTTACAATGGCAACGTTTTTATCAAAAAGAAAAAAACGCACGCCATGACCACTATTCGCCAAACGCCCCAAACATCGAGTGCAACGCTGGAAGGCCTCCTCGCATGGTTCGACGGCTATGTTGCCGCGCTGCCTGATCCCGATAAAAACCTAATTCAGACGGCCTTTGACCTGTCTAAAGAACATTATCCTGCCGATGCCCTAACGACTTACGGCGAGCCTTTAATGGAACATTTTCTCGGCTCGATGCAAATCGTCAGCGAACTCGACTTATTGCCCGATGCCGTGGCCGCTACGATTTTGTCCGACATCGGCAAATACGTTCCCACTTGGCGCGAATTGGTTACCGAACGCTGCAACAGTACCGTTTGCGAGCTGGTCAAAGGCGTGGACGAAGTACAGAAACTGACCCAATTCGCCCGCGTAGACAGCCTTGCCACGCCGGAAGAGCGCGCCCAACAAGCCGAAACCATGCGTAAAATGCTGTTGGCGATGGTTACCGACATCCGCGTCGTCCTGATCAAACTGGCCATGCGTACGCGCACCCTGCAATTTTTAAGCAACGTTCCTGACAACCCTGAAAAGCGCGCCGTTGCCAAAGAAACCCTCGACATTTTTGCCCCGCTCGCCAACCGCTTGGGCGTGTGGCAACTCAAATGGCAGCTCGAAGATTTGGGCTTCCGCCATCAAGAGCCGGAAAAATACCGCGAAATCGCCCTGCTTTTGGACGAAAAGCGCACCGAGCGCCTCGAATACATCGAAAACTTCCTCAATATCCTGCGTACGGAACTGAAAAAATACAATATTCATTTTGAAGTTGCCGGAAGACCGAAGCACATCTACTCCATTTACAAAAAAATGGTGAAGAAAAAGCTCACTTTCGACGGCCTGTTCGACATCCGCGCTGTGCGGATTTTGGTGGACACCATTCCCGAGTGTTACACCACGCTGGGTATTGTCCACAGCCTCTGGCAGCCGATTCCGGGCGAGTTTGACGACTATATCGCCAACCCGAAAGGCAACGGCTATAAAAGTTTGCACACCGTTATCGTCGGCCCGGAAGACAAAGGTGTGGAAGTCCAAATCCGCACCTTCGACATGCACCAATTCAATGAATTCGGTGTTGCCGCCCACTGGCGTTATAAAGAAGGCGGCAAAGGCGATTCCGCCTACGAACAAAAAATCGCTTGGTTGCGCCAACTCCTAGACTGGCGCGAAAACATGGCTGAAAGCGGCAAAGAAGACCTTGCCGCCGCCTTTAAAACCGAGCTGTTCAACGATACGATTTATGTTTTGACCCCGCACGGCAAAGTCCTCTCCCTGCCTACGGGCGCCACCCCCATCGACTTTGCCTATGCCCTGCACAGCAGCGTAGGCGACCGTTGCCGCGGCGCAAAAGTCGAAGGACAAATCGTGCCGCTGTCCACACCATTGGAAAACGGCCAACGCGTTGAAATCATTACCGCCAAAGAAGGAAATCCTTCCGTCAACTGGCTCTACGAAGGCTGGGTCAAATCCAACCGCGCCATCAGCAAAATCCGTGCCTATATCCGCCAGCAAAATGCGGATACCGTGCGCGAAGAAGGCCGCGCCCAGCTGGACAAACAGTTGTCAAAAATCTTCCCCAAACCCAATCTGCAAGCATTGGCGGAAAAACTCGGCTTCAAAAAAACCGATGAACTCTATACGGCCATCGGTCAGGGCGAAGTTTCCAACCGCGCCATCCACAAAGCCTGCGGTGCGCTGAATGAGCCGCCTCCTGTGCCGATTGATGAAACCAATATCGTCAAGCAGTCCAAAATCAAAAAAGGCGGCAAAAACGGCATTTTGATTGACGGCGAAGACGGCTTAATGACCACACTTGCCAAATGCTGCAAACCGGCACCTCCTGACGATATTGTGGGCTTTGTTACCCGCGACCGCGGTATTTCCGTCCACCGCAATACCTGCCCTTCTTTCCGCCACCTTGCCGAACAGGCTCCGGAAAAAGTGTTGAACGCAAGCTGGGCAGCCTTGCAAGAAGGACAAGTGTTTGCCGTCGATGTTGAAATCCGCGCCCAAGACCGCTCCGGTTTGCTTCGCGATGTTTCGGATGCGCTGGCGCGTCATAAACTCAACGTTACCGCAGTGCAAACCCAATCGCGTGATTTGGAAGCCAGTATGCGCTTTACCCTTGAAGTCCGCCAAGTCAATGACCTGCCGCGCGTATTAGCCAGCTTAGGCGACATCAAAGGCGTTTTAAGCGTAACGCGCTTGTAGTTCTAACGCACCAAGCAAATCTAAAGGCCGTCTGAAAGCAACTTTTTCAGACGGCCTTTTAAGTTTTTAACACACCAATATCTCAACGCTTCAACTTATCTTTCTTAAAAAGTCAGCCGCAGCCTTAGTCACCTCAATATATAACCCCCTCTTCTATTCTTACAACCAGTTGTTATTTCCTACCGGCATCATTCTCAGGCAAACTTATTATCCTCATGATAAACAAGATATTTCCAATTTAAGAGAGCCTCATGAATACACGAGATTTGTACCCTCACGAGATTTTGCAGGAAGCCATCGGCAAGAGCTGCGCCAAGTCTGAGTTCAGCATCAAAATGTTGGTGATTTTGAGTTTTTTAGGCGGCGGCTATGTCGGCTTCGGCTATCTTGCCTGCCTGCGCGTCATCAGTGGCATTCCGGCCGAATGGAACGGCCTGGCCGCCCTTTTGGGTGCGTCTGTGTTCCCGATTGCGCTGATTTGCATCTTAATCGGCGGCGGTGAGCTGGCAACAGGCAATATGATGATTATGGCTTTGGGCAGATTAACCGGCCGCGTCAGCACCTACAAACTGGTACGCAACTGGCTCATTGTCAGCTTGGGCAATCTGGCAGGCGCTGTTGCCATGGCCTATTTCCTCGGCCACTATGTCGGCTTGGCAGAGGGAGCGGCTGCGGCTAAAACCATTGCCATTGCCGAAGCCAAAGTTAATATGGACTTTGGCCGTGCCTTCGTTTCCGCTATCGCATGTAACTGGATGGTGTGCATGGGTATTTGGTTCTATTTCGGCTCACGTCATACTTCAGGCCGCATTTTGGCAACTTGGTTTCCGGTCATGATCTTCGTGTTAATCGGTTTCCAACACTTTGTCGCCAATATGTTCATCATTCCGGCCGGTATTTGGGCAGGCGCAAATGTCAGCTGGGGTCAATTTTTCTACAATATGATTCCCGTCTTCTTAGGCAATGTCCTCGGCGGATCGTCTTTTGTTGCCGCTTTCTATCTCTTCGCTTATAAACATTTGTTAAAAGAAGATTTTTCTATTTAGTTTAAACTGACTCACTACCCCGTATTCATCAGAAATACGGGGTAGTGCCGTTATCAGGCCGTCTGAACAGCTCCTTTCGTGTCGCATAATTACGCTTTTTTTCTGCATAACGTTTCATTTATAGGAAAGATAGTTTCATTGTCTTTCCTTTTCTCCAATTTAAGATAATTTTTGCAATCTTTTGTTTTCAAATAACTTCCCCTCAAAAGCGCTACGATTTTTCATAAAGCCCGTGTTCCGTGCTTTGCAAAACAAAAAATTTACTGTATTCTGAATTTAATTATTTACAATTTAATATGGATTGGTTACATATCCTATTGTATTTGAAAATAATTTATCCTGACTCTCTCGTGAAAAACAGGATTTTTAAGCTGTATTTTTATTAGAAAAAAGTTTGGGTACGAATTGTTTGCAATTTCAAAACCCGTATTTATAAGTTAGATGAGGAATAAATACATGAATCCCATGTATATCACTTTCGCGATTTATCTGATCGCCGTATTACTGATCGGCCTCGCCGCCTATTTTTCAACACGAAACTTCGACGACTACATCCTCGGCGGCCGTAGCTTGGGTCCGTTCGTTACTGCGATGTCTGCCGGTGCTTCCGATATGTCAGGTTGGCTTTTGATGGGTTTGCCCGGTGCCATTTACCTGAGCGGTTTGAATGAAGCTTGGATTGCCATTGGTCTGATTGTGGGTGCATACCTCAACTGGCTTTTGGTCGCAGGCCGTCTGCGCGTACATACCGAATACGCCAACAACGCGCTGACGCTCCCTGATTACTTCTTCCACCGCTTTGGTGCCGGCGGTCACTTGATGAAAGTGGTTTCTGCACTGATTATCTTGTTCTTCTTCACTATTTACTGTGCTTCAGGCATCGTAGCCGGTGCTACCCTGTTCCAAAGCCTGTTCCACGATCTGTCTTACACTCAAGCCATGTGGCTGGGTGCCGGCGCAACCATCGCCTACACTTTCTTGGGCGGTTTCTTGGCCGTAAGTTGGACCGATACCCTGCAAGCTTCTTTGATGATTTTTGCATTGGTACTGACTCCTATAATGGTGTATTTGGGTTTGGGTGGTGCAGATCAAATGAACGCGGCCATCCAACAAGTTGCCGCTTCTACCGGTAAAGAATACGGCAGCCTGTTTGCCGGTACTACTTTCATCGGCATTATCTCTACCGCCGCTTGGGGCTTGGGCTATTTCGGCCAACCACACATTTTGGCTCGCTTTATGGCTGCTGAAAGCGCTAAATCTCTGGTTTCTGCACGCCGTATCGGTATGACTTGGATGATTCTGTGTATGGCCGGTGCTGTGGCTGTCGGCTACTTCGGTATCGCTTACTTCGGCGCCAACCCTGCACACGTTGAAGAAATGAACGGCAACCACGAACGTATCTTCATCGCTTTGGCTACCCTGCTCTTCAACCCTTGGATTGCCGGTATCATCTTGAGCGCGATTCTCGCCGCCGTAATGTCTACCCTGTCTTGCCAATTGTTGGTTTGCTCCAGCGCGATTACCGAAGACTTCTACAAAGGCTTCCTGCGTAAAAAGGCACAACAAGCTGAATTGGTATGGATTGGCCGTCTGATGGTATTGGCGATTGCCGTGATTTCTATCCTGATTGCTTCTGACCCTAACAGTAAAGTATTAGGCTTGGTAGCTTATGCATGGGCCGGCTTTGGTGCCGCATTCGGTCCGGTTGTTATCCTGTCTGTTTTGTGGAAACGCATTACTGCCTACGGCGCACTCTCCGGCATGATTGCAGGCGCGCTGACTGTGGTTGTTTGGGCTGAGTGGATCAAAAAACCTGCTTTGGCCGCACAAGAAACAGGCTTCTCTACCGTCTATGAAATCGTTCCCGGCTTCATCGCTTGTACCCTCGTAATTGTTTTGGTCTCTCTGATCGACAAAAAACCTTCACGCGAATTGCAAGAACGTTTCGAAAAAGCAGACGCAGAATACCGCGCCTCTAAATAAGACGTTTTCAGACGGCCTGCATGATTCCGTGCAGGCCGTCTTTATGAAATAAACTGTTTCAAAATAATCTGAGCCTTATCAGAAAAAACAGCAATTTATGCGGATGCATCTTGTATCCGCATCATAATTTTATTACGATATTACTATCCTTCAGAATGCTTGTTTTAGCAGTCTTAATTCAGGCCGTCTGAAACCATGAAAAAACCTTTGGAGAACATAAATAATGTTTAACTTCGCTTTTCCAACACAAACTCCTCTGCGTCAAGCTGTAACTGATGCCTACCGCCGCGATGAAATCGAGGCCGTTCAGGATATGTTGCAACGTGCACAGATGACCGACGAAGAACGCAATGCCGCCTCCGAGCTTGCCCGTCGTTTGGTTACCCAAGTCCGTGCCAGCCGTACCAAAGCCAGCGGTGTAGATGCCTTGATGCACGAGTTCTCCCTCTCCAGTGAAGAAGGTGTTGCACTGATGTGTCTGGCTGAAGCCCTGCTGCGCATTCCGGACAATGCCACCCGTGACCGCCTGATTGCCGACAAAATCTCTGAAGGCAACTGGAAAAGCCACTTGAACAACAGCCCTTCCCTCTTCGTTAACGCGGCCGCATGGGGTCTGCTGATTACCGGCAAACTGACCGCGACAAACGACAAACAGATGAGTTCCGCATTGAGCCGTCTGATCAGCAAAGGCGGCGCCCCTCTGATCCGTCAAGGCGTTAACTACGCCATGCGCCTGCTGGGCAAACAGTTCGTCACCGGTCAAACCATTGAAGAAGCGCTGCAAAACGGTAAAGAGCGCGAGAAAATGGGTTACCGCTTCTCTTTCGATATGTTGGGTGAAGCCGCATACACCGAAGAAGATGCCAACCGCTACTACAACGACTACGTTCAAGCCATTCACGCCATCGGTAAAGATGCCGCTGGCCAAGGCGTTTACGAAGGCAACGGTATCTCCGTCAAACTTTCCGCCATCCACCCACGCTACTCACGCGCCCAACACGAACGCGTGATGAACGAACTGCTGCCACGCCTGAAAGAATTGTTCCTTTTGGGTAAAAAATACGATATCGGTATCAACATCGACGCCGAAGAAGCCAACCGTCTCGAATTGTCTTTGGACTTGATGGAAGCGTTGGTTTCCGATCCTGACTTGGCAGGCTACAAAGGTATCGGTTTCGTTGTTCAGGCCTACCAAAAACGTTGCCCGTTTGTTATCGACTATCTGATCGACCTGGCCCGCCGCAACAACCAAAAACTGATGATCCGTTTGGTGAAAGGCGCATACTGGGACAGCGAAGTGAAATGGGCTCAAGTAGACGGCATGGAAGGCTATCCGACTTACACCCGTAAAGTCCACACCGACATCTCCTACCTCGCCTGCGCACGCAAACTCTTGGATGCGCAAGATGCCGTGTTCCCACAATTTGCCACCCACAACGCCTACACCTTGGGCGCAATCTACCAAATGGGTAAAGGCAAAGACTTCGAACACCAATGTCTGCACGGCATGGGCGAAACCCTGTACGACCAAGTGGTCGGCCCGCAAAACTTAGGTCGCCGCGTACGCGTGTATGCCCCGGTCGGCACACACGAAACCCTGCTCGCCTACTTGGTACGCCGCCTGTTGGAAAACGGTGCGAACTCTTCTTTCGTGAACCAAATCGTTGACGAAAACATCAGCATCGACCGCCTGATTAAGAGCCCGTTCGACACCATCGCCGAACAAGGCATCCATCTGCATCCGGCATTGCCTCTGCCGCGCGATTTGTATGGCAAAGGCCGTCTGAACTCCCAAGGCGTCGATTTCAGCAACGAAAACGTATTGCAAAACCTGCAAGAAAAACTCAACCAAGCTTCTTCCGAAGACTTCCACGCTGCTTCTATCGTCAATGGCGAAGCGCGTAACGTGGGCAAAGCGCAACCCGTCCGCAACCCTGCAGACCACAACGATGTTGTCGGCACTGTCAGCTTTGCCGATGCGGCATTGGCTCAAGAAGCTATTGGTGCAGCCGTTGCCGCCTTGCCGGAGTGGAGCGCCAAACCTGCTTCAGAACGCGCCGACTGCCTGCGCCGTTTTGCCGACCTCTTGGAACAACACACGCCTGCATTGATGATGCTGGCCGTCCGCGAAGCCGGTAAAACCTTAAACAACGCCGTTGCCGAAGTACGAGAAGCCGTTGACTTCTGTCGCTACTATGCCAACGAAGCTGAAAACACCTTGCCTAAAGATGCCAAAGCTGTCGGCGCAATCGTTGCCATCAGCCCATGGAACTTCCCATTGGCCATCTTTACCGGCGAAGTGGTTTCTGCATTGGCAGCCGGTAACACCGTTATCGCCAAACCTGCCGAACAAACCAGCCTGATTGCTACTTACGCAGTTTCCCTGATGCATCAAGCCGGTATTCCGACTTCTGCGCTGCAACTCGTACTCGGCGCAGGCGATGTCGGCTCTGCCCTGACCGGCGATGCCCGCATCGGCGGTGTGATCTTCACCGGTTCTACCGAAGTAGCGCGCCTGATCAACAAAGCCCTGTCCAAACGCGACGACAGCCCTGTCCTGATTGCCGAGACCGGTGGTCAAAACGCGATGATTGTGGACTCTACCGCCCTGCCGGAACAAGTCTGCCTCGACGTATTGAACTCTGCCTTCGACAGCGCAGGCCAACGTTGTTCCGCTCTGCGTATCTTGTGCGTTCAAGAAGATGTTGCCGATAAAATGGTCAACATCATCAAAGGCGCAATGGACGAATTGGTTGTCGGCAAACCGACCCAACTGACCACAGATATTGGCCCTGTCATCGATGCTGAAGCCCAACAAAACCTGTTGGCCCACATCAACCGAATGAAAGGCGTAGCGAAGGCTTACCACGAAATCAAAACTGCCGCCGACGTTGATGACAACAACTCTACTTTCGTTCGTCCAATCCTGTTTGAATTGAACAACCTGAACGAGTTGCAACGCGAAGTGTTCGGTCCTGTATTGCACGTTGTCCGCTACCGCGCCAGCGAATTGGATCAACTCATCGACCAAATCAACGCCAAAGGCTATGCTCTGACCAGCGGTGTACACAGCCGTATCGAAGGTACTGTCGACCATATCCGCGACCGCATCGAAGCCGGTAACATCTACGTTAACCGCAACATCGTTGGTGCTGTTGTCGGCGTACAACCTTTCGGCGGTCACGGCTTGTCCGGTACCGGTCCAAAAGCAGGCGGTTCATTCTATCTGCAACGCCTGGTTCGTACTCCTGAATGGGTTGCCCCAACCCTCAGCCGAATCGGCCAAGCAGACGAAGACGCACTCAAACGTTTGGAAACCCTGGTTCACAAACTGCCGTTTAACTCAGAAGAGAAAAAAGCTGCAGCCGCAGCTTTGGGTCACGCACGCGTCCGTACCCTGCGCAAAGCCGAAACCGTATTGGTCGGCCCGACCGGCGAACGCAACTCATTGAGCTGGCGCTCTCCAAAACGTATTTGGGTACATGGCGGCAATCTGCTGCAAGCCTTCTCTGCCCTGACCGAGCTGGCAGCCGCAGGCATCCAAACCGTTGTTGAGCCTAACAGCCCATTGGCTTCCTACTCAGCCGATTTGGACGGTTTGTTACAAGTCAACAGCAAACCTGAAAACACAGGCATCAGCCATGTTGCCGCTATCGAGCCTTTGAGCAGCGAGCGCAAACAAGAGTTGGCCGGCCGCGACGGTGCGCTCATCCGCATTCTGCCTTCCGAACAAGGTCTGGATATCCTGCAAGTATTTGAAGAAATCTCTTGCAGTATCAATACTACCGCTGCCGGTGGTAATGCCAGCCTGATGGCAGTTGCCGACTAATCGTAGCCAAATCAAAGGCCGTCTGAAATTCAGACGGCCTTTTTTATGTTTTTATTTACATTTTTGCCGGATATTCGCACAAATCGTTAATCAGGCATTTGCTACATTGAGGTTTCAAAGCCTTGCACGTATAGCGGCCGTGCAAAATCAACCAATGATGAGCATCCATCAAAAATTCTTTGGGAATAAAGCGCATCAGCTTGTCTTCAACTTCACGCACATCCTTGCCCGGCGCGATTTTGGTGCGGTTGGCCACACGGAAAATATGGGTATCGACCGCCATAACAGGTTGCCCGAATGCAGTATTCAACACCACATTGGCTGTTTTACGGCCAACACCGGGCAAAGATTCCAAAGCCTCTCGGTCGGCAGGCACTTCGCCATTGTATTTTTCCAGCAAAATACGGCAAGTCTGCATGATGTGTTTGGACTTAGTTTTGTAGAGGCCTATGGTTTTGGTGTATTCCATCACGCCGTCCAGCCCCAAATCCAACATGGCTTGCGGCGTATTGGCAACTGGAAAGAGTTTGGCAGTCGCTTTGTTCACGCCGACATCAGTTGCTTGTGCAGACAATAAAACGGCGATAAGCAGCTCAAACGGCGAGCTGAAATTCAACTCGGTAGTCGGATGAGGATTGGCAGCGCGGAAACGCTCGAAAATTTCTTGGCGGATTTGTTTGTTCATTGTTTGGATTATTTTTTTATTGGTGCAGCAATTATAGTGAAATCATGTTGATACGGCTACTTCAAGTAAAACAAGGCCGTCTGAAATTGTTTTCAGACGGCCTTGTTTGATAAAAGCATTGCTATTTTAAATGCTGTTTACTTCTTACTCAAAGTCAGCCCTGTCCAGCCAAACACCAGCGTCAGAGCCAAACTCAAGTAGCAGAAGAAGGCATAAGGCAGGTATTCCCAAACAGGCACACCCAAGGCATGACTGATGAATACGCCGCAGACGCTCCAAGGCACCAACGGGTTGATGACCGTACCCGCATCTTCCAGCGTACGGGCAAGGTTGCGCGAATGCAGGCCGAGTTTGTCATATACCGGCTTAAAGGTTTCGCCGGAAAGCAGGATACTTAAATATTGTTCGCCAATCAGGAAGTTGACGCCGACCGATGTTATGGCCACGCTGAAAGTAGCACGTCCGGCATTGGTCAGGAACGCACGAATGGCCTCCAGCAAAGACGGAATCACACCAATGCTGAACAACAGGCCGCCCAAGCTCATGCCGAGTATTACGATGGTTTGCGTAAAGAACATGCTTTCTAAGCCGCCACGAGAAATAAGACGGGCAATGTCTTTGAATGCTTCGCCTTCAAGTTTGTATCCGCTGTAAAACCACGCGCCCAGCTGTTTCAAATCAGGCGTACTGTGGAAGTAAGTCATAATCAGCGCCACCACAACGGTAAACAACATGGCCACAATGGCATTGACGCGCATCAGGGCGAGGACAACCAGCAAGGCAAACGGAATCAGCGAATAGGCATGCACCAAACCGGTTGCTTCCAATTGCGCGCGGAAAGCTTCGACGCTGTTCATGTCATGTGCGGCAACATTGGGCAAGAGCCACAACATCAATGCCGCACTGATCAACCACGCAGGCACAGTGGTGTACATCATGTTTTTGATGTGTTCGAACAAATCAATGCCGACAATCGAAGCGGAAATACCGGTCGTATCGGAAAGCGGCGACATTTTATCGCCAAAGAACGCACCCGACACAATCGCGCCTGCCGTCATCGCCATATCGGCATGAAACGCAGCCGCCATACCCATAAATGCCACGCCGACAGTCGCACAAGTCGTCAAACTACTGCCGATGGAAATACCGATGATTGAGCAAAGCGCAAACGCCGAGAAATAAAAATAAGTCGGCGAAATCAATCCGAAACCGTAATACATCAGCGTCGGAATCGCACCGCTCATCATCAGCGCGCTGACCATCAGGCCGATAAAGAAAAACAGATAAATCGCACCCATGCCCTGCCCGACCGCGCCTATCATACCGTTTTGCATGTCTTGATATTTCAAGCCACGCATCAAACCGTACAACAGCAAGACCACGATCGCCGTCACAATCGACATATGCGGCAGCCATTCAAGCGAAATAATCGTGTAACCCATTGCCGCCACCAAAGCCAAGGCCACAGCGATGGCCTCAAAGCGCGGCATATTAAGTAAGGATTTGAAAGCAAACATTGTTCTTTGCCTTTTTAATAAGTATTTAACAGATTTTAGCATAACAGGCCGTCTGAAACCCGATTTTCAGACGGCCTGCCTGTTATTTTATAAAAACAGCTTCAGTAAAACTGCGACACTTTCTTTAAAATATATTAAATTATTAACATTAAATACTTTTAAATTAAAATAAATGAAATTTTATTGCTTTTTAAAACGTCCATCATGCAAAAATGCCACCACCTGCTCAACCGTTTTACGGTTAAACAGCATACCGCTATGGCTGACAGGCAAAACAACATGATCGCGCATATTCGGACAATGCGTTTCGCTGACCAAAACCGTACCATCATGTTCGCCATGCAAACCTAAAACACGACCCAGTCCATACGGTTTATTGCCGGCAATACTGCCCAACTCAACACCCTTTGGTAATTCAGGTATACCACCGTCCAATGCGCCTTTATACGAGCCGCCCAATACTGGCTTTTGCAAACCCATATTGAACACACGCTGCGCGGCACGGCTGCCTTGGTGCGGCGTACCCATGGTAACGATACGGCCGCTGACTTTATCCGGATATGCCGCCGCAAAATTGCGTAAGACCAACCCGCCCAAACTATGGCCGACAAAGTGCAGCGTTTCATCAGCATGGTTCTCATCAATCCATCGCGCTAGATCTTCAACATGTCGGTTCATCGAATGCAAAACACTGTAATAATCGAACAGAGCAACTTCAAAACCTTCTTGTTCCAGCAAATACGCCAGCGGTCTCATGACCCACGAATGCATGTGCAAGCCATGCAGCAAAATGATTTTGGCCATTTTTTCCTCCTGTCATTTAAATCATTATGCCACAAAGTAAAAAGGCCGTCTGAAATCCCATAAGGTTTCAGACGGCCTTTTATCATGATAAATTATTCGTCAGCTTTGTAGCCTTTTATAGCAAAGAAGACGATGTATACGTAACAAATCGCTGATACAACGAAAGAAATCATCAGACCTTGAGTATCCGCTACCCAACCTTGTACCACAGGCACAATCGCACCGCCGACAATCGCAGTACACAATACGCCGGAAGCGCTGCTGGTGAATCGGCCAAGACCTTTGGTTGCCAAAGAGAAAATCGTTGGGAACATGATGGAATTGAAGAAACCGATGGCCAACAATGCCCACATCGCAACATCTGCACTGGCTTTACCTGCCAACATAGCAACGCCCAACAGGACAACAGCAGCGGTAGCATTGAATGCCAAATAGCGGTTAGGCGCAATTTTCGCCATGATGGCAGAGCCTAAGAAACGGCCGACCATTGCACCGCCCCAGTAGAACGACAAATATTTCGCGGCAGATGCGTGGTCCAAACCTTTCAGATAGCCCAACACGCTAACCAATAAAGAACCGATGGATACTTCCGCACCGACATAACAGAAAATACCGGCCGCACCCAAAACCAAATGACGGTATTGCCAAACACTGTGTTTGCCATCATGGTTATGTTCGCTCTCTTCTTCGGCAATTTTACGCGCATCAGGCAAACGAATCATTTTGACAAACACAGCCAAAATAATCAGCAAACCGGCCAACCCTAAATACGGAATTTGAACGGAAGAAATTTGCTCGGCTTTGCTGACAGTTTGTGTTGCATCAGCCAAAATCAGGAATGCGCCGATTTGCGGAGCAATGGTCGTACCCAAAGAGTTAAATGCCTGAACCAAAGTCAGTGTTGCAGATTCTTTACCCGGTTTGGACAGCAAAGTCACATAAGGGTTACCCGCTACTTGCAACAGGGTTACACCTGAAGCCAAAATAAACAATGCACCCAAAAAAGTTGCATAAGAATGACTGCCGGCAGCAGGATAGAAGAGCAGACAGCCGATGGCAGTCAATACGAAGCCGCTAATCACGCCGTTTTTATAGCCAATTTTGCCGACCAAATAGCCCATCGGAATCGACATAATCGCATAAGCGGTAAAGAAACAGAATTGAATCAGCATCGCCTGAACATAAGTCAGTTCGAAAATATCTTTCAGGTGCGGAATCAAAATATCGTTCATGCAGGTAATGAAACCCATCATGAAGAAGAGTGTGGTCAGAACGACCAGCGCAGGAGTATGATTTTGTTGTGAATGCGCAGACATGATTTGCCTTTCGTTTTGTTAAGATTCGCTGGAAAAATGAGCTTAAATCAGTTCATTAAACTTAACACCCATTAACAGCCGCCCGTATCATACTGATAATCCGTCACTTTGAAAACTATTTTCTAACAGCCGACTACATTATCCTTCAGCCGTTTAATTGTAAAAAATTTAATAATATTGGATTTATCTTTTAATAGATTAAAAAAATAAAGGCATAATCTTCTTATTAAGCTTGTTATTTCTTTTTTACAATACTCCTTGATACAACTCAAAATATGCCCCTTCTTTACGCTTACCTTGGCCTGATTGCCTCTGCCTTTACTTCTGCCACACTACTTCCGGGTACATCCGAGGCGGCATATGCCGCATTTGTGTACCAATATCCGCAACATGCCCTCGGCGCATGTTTGTGTGCCGGATTGGCGAATGGCTTGGGCAGTATGGTTTCGTATTACATGGGCAGGATGTTTCCAAATAAAAAAAGGCCGTCTGAAAAAATGTTGGAAAGGCTTAATCGTTGGGGAATTTGGCCGCTATTGTTTGCATGGCTGCCGATTATCGGCGATGCCCTCCCCCTTGCTGCAGGCTGGCTCAGGCTCAATGCCCTGCATTGCGCCATTATTCTGATTGCAGGCAAACTGCTGCGCTATGCGGTGATTTATTGGGGAATGAACGCAGTTGCCGGATAAGCTGACAAGTCAAAAATAAAGGCCGTCTGAACGATTCAGACGGCCTTTGCCTTTAATTCGACAATTACAACACTTTCACAATGCTCTCGCACAAATAATCGATGTTGTCATCAGTAATGCCGGCAACGTTGATGCGACCGGAGCGGACGGCATAAATGGCAAACTCGTTTTTCAAACGGTCAACTTGTTCTGGAGTCAGGCCGCTGAAAGAGAACATGCCGTTTTGTTCGATAATGAAATCAAAATCTTGGGTTGCACCTTTGGCTTTGAGCAACTCGACAAATTTTTGGCGCATGGCTTTGATGCGGCCGCGCATTTCATCGAGTTCGGCAATCCATTGTGCTTTCAAATCATCATTTTTCAACACCAGCGCAATGGTGTTCGCACCGTGTGAAGCCGGGTTGGAATACAAGGTACGGATGATGGTTTTGACTTGGCTGTGGGCGCGGGCTGCTGTTGCTTCATCTTCAGCCACCAAAGTGAACGCGCCGACGCGTTCGTTGTACATGCCGAAGTTTTTGGAATAAGAGCTGGCAATCAGCAATTCTTTATTGTATTTCAAGAATACGCGCAAGCCGTAGGCATCTTCTTCCAAACCGTTGCCAAAGCCTTGGTAAGCAAAGTCAAACAGCGGCAACCAGCCTTTTTCGGCAGAAAGTTTTGCCAAAGTTTCCCATTGTTCGGGCGTAGGGTCGATGCCGGTAGGGTTGTGGCAGCAGCCGTGCAGCAGGACGATGTCGCCTTTTTGCGCTTGGCTCAAGTCTTCAATCATGCCGTCCCAATCCAAACCGTGTTTGGCGGCATCGTAATAACGATAAGGTTTGTCTTGGATACCGACTGCTTTGGCGATGGCGTTGTGGTTTGGCCAAGTCGGATTGGAAATCCAGATGGTTTGCGCGTTCAACTGGCGTTTGGCAAATTCGGCCGCAATACGCAATGCGCCTGTACCGCCAAGGCTTTGCGCTGTTTTGGCGCGACGGCTGGCGATGATTTCGTGGTCTTTGCCAAACAGCAGAATTTGGGTTTGCTCGTTGTAATCGGCAACGCCGTCGATGGTGAGGTAGTTTTTAGTTGTCTCGCTTTCCAACAGGCGTTTTTCAGCCTCTTTGACGGCTTTGACAATAGGTGTCGCGCCGGATGCGTCTTTGTACACGCCGATGCCGAGATTGACTTTTTCGGGACGGGTTTCGGCTTTAAACGCTTCGCCCAAACCTAAAATCGGATCAGCAGGAGCAGCTTCGATATGCTTGAAGAACATGATTTTTCTCTTTACAAGTAGTAAAACGGTTGAAAAAATACAAATTTATGTAATTTTACGCCGTTTCGGGCCGTCTGAAAACGGATTATTACAGGGTTTTAACGCAAGATTGCCAACAAATCCAAAGGCGTGGCAATACGGAAATCGGCAAGCCAGTTTTCGGTTTGGTCTTCGGCAGAAATATAGCCCCAATCGGCAAGCACGGTTGTCATCCCGGCATTCTTGCCTGCCTGCATATCGCGCTCGGCATCGCCGACATAAAAACATCGCCGCGCTTCGACACCCATCTGTTCGCACGCATAAAACATGGGCTTCACGCTGGGCTTAGGTTCATCGCAAGTATCGCCGCTGACAATGACGGCAGGAGGCACGGTAAACCCGAGCTTAGGCACGAGGACATCGGTAAAGCGCATGGGCTTGTTAGTGATAACGCCCCATTGGATACCGCGTTGAACTAAGGCTTCTAGCATTTCGTTTACGCCGTCGAACAAGATGGTTTGATCGGCATAGCAGCGGCTGTATTCTTCCAAAAACTCTTTGCGCCATTGCATATAGTCCGGATGGTCGGGCGTAATGCCTGCACCAAGTTTGAGCAAACCGCTCGCACCGTGGCTGGCCTGCGGACGGATTTCATCCATGCTTTTTTCAGGCAAACCGTGTCGGCGCAATACCGTGTTGAGCGCGCCACCCAAATCAAGTGCGGTATCGGCAAGCGTGCCGTCAAGGTCGAATAATACGGCTTGGGTCATAAGTGTTCCTTTGATGATTTTAGAAGGCCGTCTGAACAATCCAACAAGTTTCAGACGGCCTGAATATGGTTAATGGTGATGGTGTTCGTGAACTTCCTGCGAACACAAAACTTCATCTTTATGCGGATGCTGTTCGCTTTCAATCTGAATCGTACAATGCCCGATGTTGTGATGCGCCAATTCATGTCCGATGCGGTAGGCGATTTGTTCGGACTCTGCAACCGTCATGTTGCCATCTACGACAATATGGCAGGACAAAACGTGGATATTGCTGGTAATCGTCCAAACATGCAAGTCGTGAACGGATTTTACGCCTTCCGTATTGCGGATAACGCTGAGCAACTCATCGGTATGGATGTTTTCCGGCGCTCCTTCCATCAAAATGTGCAAAGTCTGTTTAAACAGCTTCCAGCCGCTGCGCCCTACCAAAGCCGCCACCAATACGCTAGCAACCGTATCCGCCCATTGCCAGCCATACGCCATCATCAGTACCGCTGCGACAATCGCCCCTATCGAGCCGAACAAATCGCTGATTACATGCAGATACGCGCCGCGCATATTGACGTTTTCTTCGGTATCACTATTCTTCAACATATAAACGGCGACGCCGATGTTGACCAGCAATCCGATGATACTGACCACCAACATGCCGCCCGTCAAAATTTCCGGCGGATAAAATAATCGTTTGACTGCTTCATAAAAAATCATCGCCGCAATCAACACCAGCGACAATCCGTTAAACATCGCCGTCAAAATTTCAAAACGCTTGTAACCGAATGTCTTTTGCAGCGTGGTCTGTTTCTCGCCAAGTTTGAATGCCCACAATGCCACGCCCAGCGAAAACGCATCGCTGAACATATGCCCCGCATCAGAAAGCAGGGCCAAAGAGTTGGTCAGCCAGCCGCCGACCGCTTCAACCAGCATAAATCCGGCAACGACGAAAAATGAAATGCGCAATACCTGCTTATTGGCGGTATGCGTGTGCGCGTGCGAATGATCGTGATGATGTGCCATGATGATTTTACCGTTTCAGACGGCCTTTTTATCCTGTTTCAAACTTTTCTCAAAATCTTCCAACATATCCAGCTCGAAACGGCTGAATCCTGCACGTTCCCGTGCTTCGATATTAACGTAGCCTCGGAATATAAACATATCGTAACGCGCAATCAGACTGCGGAACAGGGCGACCGGTTCCAAACCGCGCTCACGGCAAAGATGCTGATACCAATGATTGCCGATGGCGACATGCCCCACTTCATCGCGATAAATAATATCCAGCACATCGCAGGTTTCCACATCGCCACGCTGTGCCACTTTTGCACGAATACCCGGCGTGACATCCAAACCGCGCGCTTCCAACACCCGCGGCACCAAAGCCATGCGCAACAAAGGATCGTAAGCAGTTTTATATGCCATATCCCACAAATGCCCGTGCGCTTCAAAATCGCCGTAATCGTAGCCCAAGCTGTTCAGACGGCCACGCATTAAGCCGAAGTGAAACACTTCTTCTTTCGCCACCCTTACCCAATCGCGTACAAACTGAAACGGCATATTGCGAAAACGATACGCCGCATCCAAAGCCAGATTAATCGCATTAAATTCAATGTGCGCAATCGCATGCAGCATGGCCGCATAGCCTTCGACCGTATTCATCTTGCGCGGCGTAACCTCCGAAGGCGCAACCAAACGCGGACGGGATGGATGACCGGCAAAACGGCAATCCACGGGTTTCGACGCTTCAGCCGTCAAACCTTCCGCCTCGCCCAACTGCGCAAACAAGGCCTGCGTCAATCTTCCCTTTTCACCCGGATTGTCCGACAGCAAAGCCTGTTCCAATAAAGGATAAGGATTCAGATACATACAAAACCATTGTTTTCAAAAGATAAATATTATAACCGTTTTAAAAAGCAAACAGAAAGACTATAATTTCAAGCTTTCCGTAAAATGACATTAAATACCACACCAAGCCCTTATGCGTTTCATTAAAAAAACGTCAAAACCAAATACAGGCCGTCTGAAGAAATGAAATTATTTCAGTCACTTGATTGGATTCTTCATATTTACACAAATTAAACCCGCCATTCAGCCCCTTGCCTGTTACACCATAACGTCTATACTGAACCCATCTCTCCGAACAAGGAACCAAAACATGAAAACTACCCGACTGTTCACCCTGACCGCTGCCGCGCTGCTTTCTTCAGCCATCGGCTTTGCACAAGCCGGCGCAGTGGACGCCCTGAAAAAATTCAATAATGACGCCGACGGTATCAGTGGCAACTTCAGCCAAACCGTTCACAGCAAAAAGAAAACCCAAACTACATACGGTACATTCAAAATCCTGCGCCCTGGCTTGTTCAAATGGGAATACACCAAACCCTATAAACAAACCATCGTTGGCGACGGCAAAACCATTTGGCTCTATGACGTAGATTTGGCGCAAGTAACCAAGTCCTCACAAGACCAAACCATCGGCGACAGCCCTGCCGCCATCCTCTCCAACAAAACGGCATTGGACAGCAGCTACACGCTAAAAGAAGACGGTTCTGCTAACGGTATCGACTACGTTTTGGCTACGCCTAAGAAAAACAACGCCGGCTACCAATACATCCGCATCGGCTTCAAAGGCGACAACCTCGCCGCCATGCAGCTGAAAGACAGCTTCGGCAACCAAACCAGCATCAGCTTCAGCGGTTTGAACACCAAGCCTAACCTTTCCAGCAGTATGTTCAAATTCACACCTCCTAAAGGCGTTGATGTCTTGAGCAACTAAGCTTTCAACTGAAACACAAAGGCCGTCTGAACAACAGACGGCCTTTTATTTAGTTCAATTCAAAATCAAACACACTGTTACTTTTGACCTTGAATGGCCGCGGCAATTTTTTCTGCGCCTTTTTTCGCCCAGTCTGCCTGCTTGGCTTCCACCATCACGCGCACAACAGGCTCGGTACCGGATGCACGCAAGACCACGCGGCCTTTGCCTTCGAGTTCTTTTTCCACTTCAGCCAAAGCCTCTTTGGAAGCGTCCTGCCAGTTTTGGCCTTTTTTGATGCGGACGTTGATCATGGTTTGCGGATACGGCTGCCAATCGGCGCAAACGGTGGCAAGGTCTTGATTCAAGGTTTGCAATGCGGCCAAAACTTGTAGCGCGGAAATGATGCCGTCGCCGGTATTGTGTTTGTCCATGCACAAAATATGGCCGCTGGCTTCGCCGCCAATCAGCCAACCGCGTTGGTGGAGCTGTTCCAACACATAGCGGTCGCCCACTTTGGCACGGCAGAAATCAACGCCCTGCTCTTTCAAAGCAATTTCCATCGCCATATTGGTCATCACTGTACCCACCACACCGCCGATTTCCACGCCTTCGTGCGCGCGTGCTTTGGCAATCACATAAATCAGGCTGTCGCCGTCATACACTTTGCCATTGCGGTCAACCATCATCAAACGGTCGCCATCGCCGTCCAAGGCAATGCCGTAATCGGCTTCATTTTGCAGTACGGCAGCTTGCAAAGCTTTCGGATGGGTCGCACCACATTTCTCATTGATGTTGTAGCCGTTTGGCTCATCACCGATACTCACCACTTGCGCACCCAATTCGTGGAATACTTTAGGCGCAACTGCATAGCCTGCACCATTGGCGGTATCGACCACCAATTTCAGACCGCGCAAATCCAAATGACTTGGGAAAGTGGATTTACAGAACTCGATATAGCGGTCATCCGCACCATTAATCCGGCGCGCGCGGCCAAGACGGCTGGACGGCTGGGTTTTCATTTCTTCATCGATTTTGGCTTCAATTTCCAACTCGATTTCATCGCTCAGCTTCACACCGCCTTCGGCAAAGAATTTAATGCCGTTGTCGGAATAAACGTTATGGGAAGCAGAAATCATCACACCGGCAGACAAACGCAAAGCACGGGTCAGATACGCTACGCCCGGGGTTGGCAGAGGGCCGGTTTGAATAACATTGACACCGGCGGCGGTAAAACCGGCAATCAGCGCAGCTTCCAGCATATAGCCTGAAATACGCGTGTCTTTGCCGATTAAGACGGTTGGTTTGATTTCGCCTTCGTGCTGCACCAAAACCTGACCTGCCGCATAGCCTAATTTCAAGACAAAATCAGGATTGATAGGAAACTGACCGACTTCGCCACGCACACCGTCAGTACCGAAATATTTTTTTGCCATGAGATAACTCCGTGATTGTTTTGTCGTATGTGAATATAGTTAAACTTCTTTAAAAGAATATTGTGTTTGAAGGCCGTCTGAATCTTTCAGACAAACTACAATCTAGTACTCTCGTATTATAGCAAGATCAGGCCTTCCTGCACGAAAAAAGCGCATCCTATGCAGAATGCGCTTTCTATTCGAGAGTCAAAGTCAAATCTTAGAATTTAGCACCAGATTGATTAGCCATGTAATCAACTGCAGCTTTCACTTCATCGTCGCTCAGGCTGCCGTTACCGCCTTTGGCAGGCATTGCGTTAAAGCCTTCGATTGCATGTTTGTGCAGGGTGTCTTTACCTTGTTTGATACGAGGAGCCCAGTCTTCTTTTTTACCTACATGAGGAACACCGGGAACTGCACCGCCGTGACATGCTTGGCAGCTGGCTTCGTAAACTTTTTTACCGTCTGCACCACCGGCAGCTGCGCCTTTGTCTTCAGCTTTGGCAGCGTCTGCTTTAGGAGCATCTGCAGGAGCCACACCCTCAGCCGCTGGAGCTGAAGCAGCTTCGCCGGAAGCAGCGGCATCGGCAGGAGCCGCAGCATCAGGATCGGGGAAAGTACCGCCGGCTTTGTTGGCCATATAAGTAATCACGCGTTTCAATTCTTGGTCGGTCAAATCAGCTGCACCGCCTTTGGCAGGCATTGCGTTGAAACCGTTCAAAGCGTGTTGGAACAAGGTATCAAAGCCTTGGGCGATACGAGGAGCCCAATCGCCTTTGTTTTCAAATTTAGGCGCATTAGGAACGATACTGTCCGCCGCGTGACATTGGATACAGATTTTATTGAAAATCTGGTCGCCTTGACGCTCGCCGACTGGAATACCATCGCCCAATTTCAGTTGGCCGACTGGCTGGATACGGGTTTGAGTCGCAGCTTCGGTTGTTTCGGCAACATCGCCGAATGAACCGCTTCCCGCCAGTTTGATCAGGAAGTAAATCACTGCAATGACAATAACGATACCGCTCACAAGGGTGAACAATGCAGAGCCTTGGGCTTTGTGGTCGCGGAGTTGTTTCATTTGGTAGGCCTCGCCGTTAGGTTAGGTTGTGCTGTAAGTTATAGTTTATGTGTTAAACGCAGTTAACAATATTTTGCTGGATTATACTGAATTCGCAAAGGCTTTCCAATCCATCTTGAGAAAAAGATACGCAAAAATCCTCAAAAAGGCCGTCTGAAATCTATAAGCCTTTGTAGTTAATTGATTATTCCAGCCATGCAAAAAAGTGACCGCCAATGCCACTTTCAGACACTTTCAAGATAAACTTTGCCAATAAAGCCAATATGCGTTAACCTTACGGCTTTCGCACCCATAGCTCAGTTGGAAGAGTGTCAGTTTCCGAAGCTGGAGGTCACAGGTTCGATCCCTGTTGGGTGCGCCAATTATAAAGAGGCCGTCTGAAAGATGAAAATTTTTCAGACGGCCTTTTGATTTACTTCAAATAAAACTACATTCAATTTCAGATTGAACGGCTATTGCAACACTTTGGCAAATGCTTCGGCCACATAATCGATATTCGATGCATTCAATCCTGCCACACACATCCTGCCTGAATCCAGCAGGTAAACGGCAAACTCGTCACGCAGGCGGTGTACCTGCTCTACGGTTAGGCCTGTATAGCTGAACATACCGAGCTGTTTGATGAAATAGCTGAAATCGCGATTGGGAATTTTGGCCGTCAAAACATCATAAAGTTTCTGACGCATGGCACGGATGCGGTCGCGCATGGCGTAAACCTCATTTTCCCATAAAGCGCGTAGCTCCTCGCTATTCATCACATCAGATGCAATGTATGCGCCATGCGCGGCAGGACTGGAATAAATTCGGCGGACGGTAAATTTCAACTGTCCGAACACCAGCTCTGCTTCTTCCTTATTGGGACACACTACACTCAAACCGCCGACGCGTTCGCCATACAGCGACAGGTTTTTCGAAAAAGAGTTGCTGACAAACAAAGGCAGGCCCATTTCGACGGCTTTACGAATCGCATAAGCATCGTTGTCCAAATCCTCGCCGAAACCTTGATAGGCAATATCCATAAACGGAATCAGCTTGTGCGTTTTAACGATGTCCAACACTTCATCCCATTGCGCTTGCGACATATCGACGCCGGTCGGGTTTTGACAGCATGGATGTAAAATCAAGACGCTGTTTTCCGGCAAGGTCTTGAAAAACGCAGTCATTTCTTCAAATTTTACGCCGACGGTTTCAGGGTTGTAATAAGGATACGTCCCCACTTCAAAACCGGCACCTTCAAAAATACCCTTATGGTTGTCCCAAGTCGGGTCGCTGACATAGGCTTTCGCTTCAGGGAACCAACGGTGCAAAAAGTCGGCACCGACTTTCAACGCCCCCGAGCCGCCCAAGGTCTGTATGGTCGCAACGCGCCCTTCTGCCAACGCCGGATTATCCTGCCCAAACAGCAAACGCTGAACCGCGCTTCGGTAAGTGTCCAAACCTTCCATCGGCAGATAAGGCGATGGGCGCGGTACGGCCGCATGCTCTGCTTCTGCCCGGAGGACAGATTCCAAAACCGGCATTTTGCCTTCGCCATCAAAATAAATGCCTATGCTCAAATTGACTTTTTCAGAACGCTCGTCGCGTTTGAAGGTTTCAACCAAACTCAAAATCGGGTCGCCCGGATAATACTCGACATGACGGTACATGGTGCTTCCTTTGTTTTTAGACAGAATGGGGAAGATTGTGGCACTAAAAAGCCTTATTTGCAAAATCAGGCCGTCTGAAAAAATTCAGACGGCCTGATTATTTTTAAACGCTACCAATCTACCCGTTTCAAATCATTTTGCGCCAATACGTCCGCATGCTCGCTGTGGCTTTGATATTCCCTGTCCTGCAAAATGCGGCGGGCGACATAATTCAAATGCAGTTTTGCCGCTTCCGCCGCCTCGGCTGGTTTGGCCTGGACAATGGCTTCAAAAATAGCACTGTGCTGGGCAATCAGCGTCGGGCGCGGGTCTTCGGTTTGATGGATATAGATAATGCCGCTGCGTGTTTGCTGATAAAGCATTTTGAGCAGGCTGCTGGAAAGGTGGCTGAACAGGATATTGTGTGCGGCATCGGCAATGGTTTGATGGAAGCTAACGTCTGCTTCGGCTTGATGCTCCAAATTTCCGCTTTCGCAGGCCGCTTCAAATTTCTGCCGCCAAAAGTCAATCCGTTTCAAGTCGGCGTCAGTCCGTCTTTCGGCGGCCAGTGCCGCCATACAGCCTTCAACGTGACAGCTGAAATCGAAAACGTCGGTTTCCCAGTTGGTATGTTTGCCGAGCAATTCCTGCCAGCTTTGGAGGAAATCTTGTTGCGGTTTGACGGAAACGTAATAGCCATCGCCCTGACGCGCTTCCAAAACCTGCCGCGCAATCAGGATGTTCAGCGCGACCCTGACCGAGGGGCGCGATACGCCGAATTCTTCCGCCAAGGTACGTTCGGGCGGGATTTTGCCGCCTTTTTCGTAAACGCCAGTCGCAATCCGTTCTTCTAATATCGACAATATTTGGTCGCTGATTTTTTGTGGCCGAACCAGTTTTGTCATTGTAATTCCTCTTTTTCTTCATATTTTCCTATGAAGAAGACTCAAATCCGATAATGTGATGCGGCAGGTCGTCTGAAATGGCAATCTGCGTCAAAATTGGCATGACCAAATTGGTGTGCCCAATGTCGCGGTATTCTAATTAACCGGCCATATCCCGTCAATATGGCTTGTTCTACCCGAATATGGTTTAAAACTATATCGGGTTACATTTTTACAATTCATATAATGTTTTGTTTTATTTGAAATTAAATAACAATTTTGCACTTATGTAGCAAGGTTGCTTAAAAAAATAATTGACTGCCATATTAAAGTTTCGTAAAGTGTCCTCCGTTCAAAAAATTGGTTTTACCAATTTAGGAAAGTATATTAGAAAAATATTCGGAGATTTTCCCAATGGAAACTTGGATTCAAAACTATACCGCAGTGGGCGGCAGCCTGTATTTGACGGCAGCCGTCGCCCTCCTGCCCATTATCTTTTTCTTTGTTGCACTGACCGTCTTGAAGCTCAAGGGTTATCAGGCGGGGCTTTATACGCTGCTGATTGCACTTGGCGTTGCCGTATTAGGTTTCGGAATGCCTGCGGGCATGGCGGTTTCTTCCGCGCTGTACGGCTTTGCCTACGGTTTGTGGCCGATTGCATGGATTATCGTTACTGCTGTGTTCCTGTATAAAATTACTGTGAAAACAGGGCAGTTCGACATCATCCGCGCTTCCGTGATTTCGATTACCGAAGACCAACGCCTGCAAATGTTGCTGGTTGGCTTCTCCTTCGGCGCATTCCTCGAAGGTGCGGCAGGCTTCGGCGCGCCGGTGGCGATTACCGCCTCGTTGTTGGTGGGCTTAGGCTTTAACCCGCTCTACGCCGCCGGTTTGTGTTTGATTGCCAATACCGCACCCGTGGCTTTCGGTGCGATGGGTATTCCAATCTTGGTTGCCGGTCAAGTGTCCAACCTCGACCCTTACCACATCGGTCAGGTCGCCGGCCGCCAACTGCCGATCCTGTCGATTATCGTTCCTTTCTGGTTGGTCGCCATGATGGACGGTATGCGCGGCATACGCCAAACTTGGCCTGCCGTATTGGTGGCAGGCGTGTCTTTCGCCACTACCCAGTTCATTACCGCCAACTTCATCGGCCCCGAGTTACCCGACGTGACCTCCGCATTGGTCAGCCTGGTCTGCCTGTCTGCCTTCCTGAAAAAATGGCAGCCTAAAGAAATCTTCACCTTCAACGGCATGAAAAAACCGTCCGAACGCAAAGCGGGCGAATACACTGCCGGGCAAATCATCAAAGCCTGGTCGCCTTTCGCCATCCTGACCGTTTTCGTCAGCGTGTGGACGATTAAGGGTGTTAAAGAGGCTTTGGGCGTTGCCACCATCAAATTCGACTGGCCGATGCTGCACAACTTGGTACAAAAAGCCGCGCCCATCGTCAGCGAACCGACACCATACGCCGCCGTGTTCAAAATTGACCTCCTCGGCGCAGTCGGTACGGCAATCCTGTTTGCTTCCATCGTTTCCGCCGCTTTGCTGAAAATGAAACCCTCCGAAGCCGTCAGCACTTTCTTTGAAACGCTCAAAGAACTGCGCCTGTCCATCCTGTCTATCGGCTTGGTACTTGGCTTTGCATTCGTGGCAAACTATTCAGGCCTGTCGTCCACATTGGCACTCGTCCTCGCCGCCACCGGCACCGTGTTCCCGTTCTTCTCGCCGTTCCTCGGCTGGCTGGGCGTATTCCTGACCGGTTCGGACACCTCCGCCAACGCGCTCTTCGGTTCGCTGCAAGCCAGCACCGCGCATCAAATCAACGTCGTACCCGAGCTGACCGTCGCTGCCAACACCACCGGCGGCGTGACCGGCAAAATGATTTCGCCGCAATCCATCGCCATCGCCTGCGCGGCAGTCGGTCTGGAAGGCAAAGAATCCAACCTGTTCCGCTTCACCGTGAAACACAGCTTGATTTTCTGTACCTTCGTCGGCCTGCTGACCCTGCTGCAAGCTTATGTTTTGCCGTGGACGCTGGTTTTCTTCAACAAATAAGCCAACCGGCTTGAAATAAAAGGTCGTCTGAAATCCAATTTGGGTTTCAGACGACCTTTTTGTCGTTGTGGGCGTGATCGGGTTTACCGTCATTTCCGTTTCGTTTAAACAGTAGGGGAATGCGTGAATCGAAGATGGCTTAAGTTATAGTCAATTAAAAACAAAATGGTACAATACTCAACTTTGAAGGTTTAACCATGGCATACTCTGCGGACTTAAGAAACAAAGCTTTAAACTATTACGAACAATGCAAAAACATCAGCCAAACCGCAGCAACGTTTAACTTGTCAAGAAACACGCTTTACCTGTGGATTCGCCTTAAAAAACAAACAGGCAGCCTAAAACATCAAGTTACCGGTCTAAATGCCGTCAAATTGGATAGGCAAAAACCGGCTCAATATGTTGGGCAACACCAGGATGCCTATCTGCATAAAATCGCCAAACATTTTGATTGTACGCCAGCCGCCGTTTGCTATGCACTCAAACAGATGGGGATGACGCGCAAAAAAAGACCACCACTTACAAAGAACAAGATCCGGCCAAAGTAACGCATTATTTGACACAGCTGGCCGAATTTTCCGACTACCAACGCGTTTATTTGGATGAAACAGGATTTGACCGCTACCTGTTCCGTCCCTATGCCCGCAGCCTGAAAGGGCAAATAGTGAAAGCGCAGATAAGTGGAAAAAGATACCGACGCTTATCTCTGGTGTCCGCACAAGTCGGCAACCGGCTGATTGCTCCGATGGTTTATCAAAATACGATGACCGGAGTCTTTTTTGAAGCGTGGTTTCAGCAATGCCTACGGCCCGCATTGACTCAAAAATCGGTGATTATTTTAGATAATGCGCGATTTCACCGTATGGGTGTCTTACGGGAAATGGCGGAAAAATTGGGACATAAGGTATTGCCTCTTGCACCTTATTCACCTGAGCTCAACCCGATTGAGAAGGTGTGGGCGAATATTAAGCGGTATCTGCGAACCGTATTGTCTGATTACGCCCGATTTGACGATGCGTTACTGTCCTATTTTGATTTTAATTGACTATAATTCAAACACATTCATTTTTATTGATTAACCTCACCAATGTCTTCAAATCAATATTTTGGTATGACCAATCTTAATAAACAACCTATACGCCAAAAATCTGAAAATATTGATTTAGATTAAAATCCCACTGCTTCTATTTCACTAGACTTTATGTATAATACCTAGGTATTAGTTAATATAATTCCTAATAATAGAGAGAAACGATATGAAATACCCACCATTACTTATCTTGCCTATCGTCTTAGCCGTATCCCAAGCATGGGCAGAGACTAACCCTACACCTGAAGAAACGGTTACCCTTTCCCCTGTCACCGTCACCGGCACACAACAAGAAAAAGCCAATCGCGTTACTTTCAACCCCAAAGCTGCTTTGCAACCCCTCCCTGCCGGAGACGGGGCAGACCTTTTACAATCCGTGCCCAACATGAGCATCATCCGCAAAGGCGGCAGCTCGGGCGATCCGCTGTTCCGCGGTTTGGGCGGCTCGCGCCTCTCCGTCAATGCCGATGACCAGTTTATTTATGGCGGTTGCGGTATGCGCATGGACCCGCCGACTGCCTATATCCACCCCAATTCGTTTGATAAAGTTGTCGTTACCAAAGGCCCGCAAACCGTAACCCAAGGCATGGGATTGGTCAGCGGCTCGGTGCAATTTATCCGCAAAGACCCTGATTTCACTGAAAAACCTTACAACGTTAACGCTACCCTGACGGCAGGCAGCAACGACCGTCTTGACGGCTCGTTGGAAGCCGAGTTCGGCGGCAAATACGGCTACGTCCGCAGCAATATTTCCCATAACGAAGCCGACGATTACAAAGACGGCGACGGCAACCGCATTCACTCCAACTTCAAACGTGACAGCCAAATGCTGCAACTGGGCATCACCCCGACCGAAAACACCACCATTGCCGGCACATACGAGCGCAGCAGGGCCAAGGTTGCCTACGCCGACCGCATGATGGACGGCAGCAAATTCGACCGTGATGCATGGAACATCCGCTTTACCCAACGCAACCTTACCCCATGGTTCAGCGAGTTGGAACTGCGCTATGGTAAAAGCGAAATCGACCACGTGATGGACACATACAGCCTGCGTACCATCCGCACCCCTGCCGGTATGCAGATTAAAAATGCCAACAACCCTAAACGCAATACCGATACAGGCCGTCTGAAAGCCACTTTCGACTGGGACAAGCTCAACCTGCAAACCGGTTTGGATTATCTGGACGACGTCCACGTCGCACGCATGGAGCGTGGTGGCGACGGCTACAGCCACAAGCCTTACATGCCCAACCAAAGTTTCAAACAATGGGGTATTTTCACCGAAGCCTCTTGGCAGCAAACCGACAATCAACGCTGGGTAGCAGGTTTGCGCCATGACCAAGTCAAAGCGCATTACGATACCGCGCGCGTGACCAACCCCGTTTTGAAACATCAAAAATTCAATTTGAACTCAGGCTTCCTGCGTTGGGAAAGAAATACGGACAACGGCCTGAAATACTATGCCGGCTTCGGTATTGCCGAACGTGCGCCTGACTACTGGGAACGCCTGCGCTCCGAAAACAAAGCCATCCGCGCAGAGCAAAACCGCCAAATCGATGCTGGTGTAATCTGGAAACGTCCTAACCTACACGCATCTGTATCCGTATTCGGCAGCAACATCAAAGACTTCATCATGATGGAGCGCCAAGGCATGGATTTCAACGTACGCAACATCAACGCTTCACGCTTTGGCGGCGAAGCCGAAGTCAAATGGACATTTGCGCCTAACTGGGAAGTCGGCACCAGCCTCGCCTACACCCACGGCAAAAACCGTACCGACGGCAAACCTTTGGCACAAACGCCGCCGCTCGAGTGGAACAACACCCTCGCCTTTGACAACGGCAAATTCAGCGCGGGCGCATTATGGCGCGTCGTAGCCAAACAAAACCGTTACAGCAAAGGCCAAGGTAATATCGTCGGACAAGACATCGGCGCTTCTTCGGGCTTTGGCGTACTCTCGCTCAACGCTGGTTGGAAATTCAGCAAATACGCCACATTACAAGGTGGCGTGGACAACGTGTTCAACAAAACCTATGCTGAATTCGTCAGCCGCGGCGGCGACCCGTCTGCCGGTACACAAACCATGCGCGTGAACGAACCCGGCCGTACTGCATGGCTGAGACTGCAAGCGAAGTTCTAATCAGCCTCATGCGTATATAAAAAGGCCGTCTGAAAAATTTTCAGACGGCCTTAATATTTTTAATGATGTTTTTAAACAAACAGTCCGGCGAAACAATGCAACGCCGGACTGTTTGCTCTCTATCGGATTAAATCAAACCCAAAGAGTTGATGAACACCACAATAATCGCAATCGGCGCAAGATAGCGAAGCGCACCCAACCACAGGTAAAGCAGCTGTTTCGGAATGGTGCTGCCCATGCCCGCATCACGCAGGACAGACTGTTTGTCCTGAACCCATGATGTAAACACGGCAACGCTCAATGCGCCAATCGGCATGATGACGGCAGAAATAATGAAGTCCCACAAATCAAAAATAGTTTTTCCGAAAATCTTAAAATCGCCCCAAACGCCAAATGACAGCGCCGAAGGAATACCAACTATGAAAATCGCAATACCGGTTACCCAAGCGTGACTGCTGCGCTTTTTCTCGTCTTGGCGGATGGTTGCCGCGATAACGGTTTCCAGCATGGAAAACGCGGAAGTCAGCGTCGCAAAGACAACCAACAGCATAAATACGGCAAACAAATATGTACCCATCGGCATTTTCATGAAGACCGCAGGCAATACGACAAAAATCAAACCAGGGCCCTGGCCGGGCTCGAAACCGAAGGCAAATACCGCAGGGAAAATCACCAAACCGGCCAGTAGCGACACAAATAGGTTCATCCACATAATCATATGGCCGGAGCGGAACATATCCTGATCCTTACCCAAATACGAGGCATAGGTAATCATCGCGGACACGCCGATACTCAACGCAAAAAACGCCTGACCCAAAGCAGTCAGCATTGTGCCCGGTTTCAAATACGACCAATCTGGTTTCAACAAGAATGCCACGCCCTCCATTGCGCCGGGCAAGGTCAGCGAACGGATAGCCAGCGCGATAAAGAGGATAAACAAACCCGGCATCAATACGCGGTTTGCCTTTTCAATGCCGTCTGAAACGCCGCCTTTGACCACCCAAATGGTAATCAGCATGAACAAACCTTGGTAAAACAGCGAGCCAAACGGTGAAGAAATCGTATTTTCAAACAGGGCCTTAAAGTCTGCGCCAACGTGAATTTCGCCGGTAAAACTGTGTACCACATAGTTCAATACCCAGCCGCCGACCACGCTGTAAAACGACAGCAAGATAAAACAAGCGGCCACGCCCATGCGGCCAACCCACGGCCACTGCGAACCGGGGCGCAATACTTTGAAGGAGTCGATGGCGTTTTTACCGCCCGTGCGGCCGATGTAAAACTCGGCCAGTTGAACCGGTAAAGCCACCAAAATGGTGAAAATCAAAAACAAAAGAAAAAATACGGCGCCGCCGTTGGTACCGGCCGTATAAGGGAATTTCCAAATTGCACCCAAACCGATGGCCGAGCCTGCCGCAGCAAGCACAAAGCCGATTTTGGATGACCAAGATGAATGGTTGCTCATGATGTAATATTAAGAAACGTGAAGATGCCGAATTGTAACAGGGTGAAGTCAAGCCGTGAGTGGCTGCCAGACTGCTGATAAGCAATTCGCACGGATGGTGCGTACTTACCAGGCAAATTAGCATGAATTTTTTATAATTAAACTTTTAATAGCATAAATTTTATTTTTATATTTTAAATTTGACGGTTTATTTTAAAAATAAGCATATAAAAGGCCGTCTGAAACCTTGTTTTCCAAGTTTCAGACGGCCTTTATCCTTAAGCCGCTTTATTTTTTCATGGCATCAGTCAAAACTTTGACATTGTAGCGGTACATGCCGATGTAGCTGTTGGCCGGTGCGCCACCCAATGCATCAGAATACAAACGTCCGCTGACATTGACACCGGTTTCTTTGGCAATACGGTCAATCATGCGCGTGTCTTTGATGTTTTCAGTAAAGACGGCTTTAATGCCCTCGCGTTTGATTTGGCGGATAATGGAAGCCACTTGTTTGGCAGATGGCTCGGCTTCGCTGCTCACGCCTTGAGGGGCGATGAATTCAATATTGTAGCGTTTGCCCATGTAAGAGAACGCGTCGTGTCCGGTCAAAACTTTACGCTTGGCGGCAGGTACGGCATTAAAGGCAGCCTGCGCATCGCTGTGCAGTTTTTTCAGCTGCATTTGATAGTTGCCCAAACGTTGCTGATAGTAGGTTTTGCCTTCAGGGTCGGCTTGAATCAGCGCATTGGCAACGTTTTGAGCATAAGTGCCCATTAGGACGGGATCGGTCCAAACGTGTGGGTCAAACTCGCCGTGATCGTGATGATGGCCTTCATGATCGTGGTCATGATGATGGCCACCCTCTTCTGCTTTCAAAGCCTGAATGCCTTTGGTCGCTTCGGCGAAAGGAACTTTACTCTGTTTGACTGCACGCTGTACATCGGCGGCTTCCAAGCCCAAACCGTTAAGCAATACCAATTTGGCACTGCGGATTTTTTTGATGTCGCCACTGGTCATGTGGTAGGCATGGCTGTCTTGGTTTGCGCCCACCAAGCTTTGAACAACAATACGTTCACCGCCAATCTGTTTGGCCACGTCGCCCAAAATGCTGAAGCTGGTGACAACAGGCAGCGGAGCGGCATAAGCTGCACCGGTCAATAATGCGGCAACGATGCCGAGTTTCCAATGTTTCATATTCTCTCCAGTGATATAACGTAACATTAACATCATCATAAGACAGACCGCCTGATTATTCAAGCGGCCGTCTGAAAAATCATGCCGTGCGGTGTTTCTTGCGGCGCAGCCATTTTGCCAAAATGCCGCCTTCCCAACCGAACACGACGGAAATCAGATAAAGCGTGCCGCAGCATAAAATAATCGCCGGGCCGGACGGGATTTCGATATGGTAGGAAAACAACAGCCCTGCCAAGCCGCAAAGCAAAGCCAATGCGACAGACAAAATCATCAGCCAACCCATGCTTTTTGCCCACAGTCTGGCGGTAATCGCCGGCAACATCATCAAGCCGACTGACATCAGCGTACCCAATGCCTGAAAACCGGCAACCAGATTCATCACGACCAGCACCAAAAACAACACATGCCAAAAGCCGCCCTTGCCGCCGACAGCCTTGAGGAACAAAGGGTCTATGCTTTCCAACACCAGCGGACGGAACATGACCGCCATCAGCAAAATAGTGACGCTCGCAGAAACGGCAATCAGCTGCAAAGCCGGAATATCCACTGCCAATACCGAGCCAAACAACAAATGCAGCAAATCCACGCTGCTGCCGTTTTTGCTGACCAAAACCACACCGATGGCGAGGCTGCTCAAATAAAATGCGGCAAAGTTTGCGTCTTCTTTCAATGAAGTAAACCGGCTGACCAAACCTGCCAGCAAAGCCATCAGCAAACCGGCCGCAAAACCGCCGACGCTCATCGCAGGCAAACTCAAACCGGCAAACATATAGCCAATGGCCGCACCGGGTAAAACCGCATGGCTCAAGGCATCGCCCACCAAACTCATGCGGCGCATCACCAAAAATACACCGACAGGCGCCGCGCTCAATGCCAGGCAGAAAATCGACGCTAGGGCATAGCGCATAAAGTCAAATTCGGCGAACGGCGCGACGACCAAATCATATAAATCCATGTTTTATCGCTTTTTTATTAATCTCTGAAAGCCTTAGTCCGTCTGAAAAATACTAACTTTCAGACGGCCTTGTCCATTAAACCGCGCACCAATCGGCCGCTTCCTGTTTCTGCATCATTCGATTGGCCTGCGCCAAAAATTCATCGGTCAACACATTTTCCGTCGCACCGGCAGTCACTTTTTCACGCGCCAAAAGCAGCGTGTTGGCAAAATATGCCCTCACCTGCTCGTAATCATGCAACACGGCAATCACTGCCTGACCGTCCTGATGGCACTGGCGCAAAACTTCCAACAGCGCATAAGTCGTCCGCGCGTCCACCGCATTAAACGGCTCATCCAGCAACAAAAATTTGGCATCCTGCACCAGCATCCGTGCAAACAATACGCGTTGGAACTGACCATTGGACAAGTGCGCGATTTGGCGCGTGGCAAAATCCTGCATTTCTACGCGTTCCAAAGCCGCCATCACACGCTTTTTCTGCGCCGCGTTCACACGCCCGAAAAAGCCGATTTCATACCACAGCCCCATCGCCGCCAGTTCAAACACTGTCATCGGCTGGCTGCGATCAATATCCGACTGCTGCGGCAGATAGGCAATGTCCTTGCGCGCCATATTTTCATAGCGCACGCTACCCGTGTCCGTCTTCTGCAAGCCCATAATGGCTTTGAGCAAAGTCGATTTACCCGCGCCGTTCGGCCCGAAAATCGTCCACATTTTGCCATCTTCAAACACCATATCGACATGGTGCACCACCGGCCTGCGCTGATAGCTGACCGTCAGATTTTCCACCACGATACTCATGGCGACACCGCCCAAAAATATACAGCCCACAACGCCGCCAATGCGGCAAGCGCAATCAGCAGCCTTTGCAGCAATCCGGTCAACAATACAGAATTCATAAGCCTAAAACCGCCCTTGCCCGAATACGGACAACAGGCCGTCTGAAAGAAAATTAAAACATTAAAATGATACTGTATAACGTTAACCCTGTAAATTTCTTTCGTTTTCAGACGGCATCGGGCAAAAGGCCGAATATCGGTTACAATCCATTTTTTATTTGATGATTGCCCTATGTCTATTCCACTCTTAAACGAAAAACTCAATACCGAAACTGCCCGCATTTCATGGGAAGAGCTGCAACCCCACTTCGCACGCGGTGCCGCCGTCTATGTTGCGCCCGATTTGGATTTGATTGCCGTCGCCCGTCATGTTGCCGAAGATGAAGCCGCGCCATTGAAACAATGGATGGAACAAGGCAAATTCGGTGCCGTCAGCGATGATATGGCGCGCACATTTTTAGCGGATAAGCAAGAAATGTGGGCGGTCGTTGTAGCGCCGTGGGTATTGGTACAGCCTTGCAAAGACTGATAAGGTCGTCTGAAAAATGAAAAACCGGAACATTTCGCATGTTCCGGTTTTTCATTTTTCAGACGACCTATTGCAAAGTAAAGCCTGCTTTGAATTCAAGCTTCGGCACCCCGATAACGAAACGTTTGCCGATGCTGTCTTCAAACTCATACGCGCCTTCGATACTGCCCCAAGGCGTGCTGATTTGCGAACCGCTGTTGTACTCATAGGCTTCGCCCGGGTACAAAACAGGTTGCTCTTCAATCAAGCCGGCATGACCAACCTGCTCTGTCTCACCGTGTCCGTCGGTGATTTCCCAAAAACGCTGACGCAAAGTAATGATTTCATCACTGCGGTTGCAGATGGTGATCAGATAATTGAAGGCGTAACGGTCGCGATAGACGTCACTCTGACCGGCCATATAACGCGGCTCCACGTTAATCTCGATTTCATTCATAATTGTTTACCCCGTATGGTATTTATTTTATTTCAATCCGGATAATTCCGGCGTATCCGCCCTATTTTTGCAAAGGGTCGAAACACTTAAAACGCATCACGCGATCCAATAAAACAGGCCCAAGACCATCAAGGTCATCGCAGCCGCAATCAAATCATCAAGCATAATGCCTAAACCTCCATGAATCCGCCGATCAAACCATTTGATCGGCCATGGTTTCAACGCATCAAACAAGCGGAAAATAACAAAAGCCGCCAGCCACCAGCTCCATTTGAACGGAATCAGCGACAGCACCAGCAGCATCGCGACAATTTCATCCCAGACGATACCGCCGTAATCCTGAATACCCAGTTCCCTCTCGGTATAACCGCAAATGCGGATACCCCAGAAAAACAAGGCGATACACAATAAAAGCAATATCCAGCCGTCTATGCCCAACAGGCACAATACAAAAGCCAGAGGTAATGCTGCCAGCGTTCCGGCCGTACCCGGCGCAATCGGCGACAAGCCGCTGCCGAAACCGAATCCCAAAAAACACAATGGTTTGTGCAACAGCCAAGAAAAAGTAGGTTTACGTTCAGCCAAAATGATCAAATCCTAAAGAAGTCAGTTCCAATACGCCGCCTTCGGCATCCACAATATTCAGACGGCCTGAGTCAGTAATTTTACCAATTCGGGCGACCGGTACGCCACTTTGTTCCGCTGCCTGACAAACGCGTTCCCTATCTTCTGGAGCGGCAGTAAAAATCAGTTCGTAATCATCGCCGCCGGCCAATACTGCCGACAACCATTGTTCGCGCGACAACACATTTTTCAATTCAGGCAACGACGGCACACAATCGGCAAATATTTCCGCCCCGACAGCAGAGGCTTTCAAAATATGCCCCACATCTTGAGCCAGGCCGTCTGAAATATCTTGCGCGGCATGGGCAAACGGCAACAATGCCTGACCCAATGAAACGCGCGGCTCTGGACGGAGTAATTTATCATCGCAAACCGCCATGATTTCAGACGGCAATTGATAATGTCCCAGATGTTTGTTCAAAGCAGCGGCAGCCAAACCCAACCGACCCGATACCCAAATATCGTCGCCGACTTCGGCCGCATCACGCCGCAGGGCACGCCCTATCGGAACTTCACCTACTATCGTTACATTAAAGACCAAATCGCCTTTAGTGGTATCGCCACCAATCAACACCGTATCAAAACGCGTGGCCAAAGCAAAAAAGCTATCGCAAAAGCGTTTGAGCCAGTCTTGATTCAATTCAGGTAGCGCAGCACTGAGCAACACCCAACGCGGCTTGGCACCCATAGCGGCCATATCGGATAAATTTACTGCAAGCATTTTCCATGCCAAATCTTCAGGCGAAACATCTTCAAAAAAATGTCTGCCTTTGACCAACATATCAGCGCTAAAACATAAATCAAATCCGTTACTTGGGCGAATAATAGCGGCATCGTCCCCTATGCCCAAAATCAGACCTTCCGATTTTTGTCGCTGCAAATATTGTCTGATAAAGTCAAATTCCGTCATATTTATCCAATACAACTATAACTTAGATTACTATATCTAATTTTGTGCCAGCCTGATGAGTGCCTATTAACACGTCAAACATCAAACTTTCATATTATTAGATATAAAACTCAATAAGTTAAAGGCCGTCTGAAGATACAGATTTCAGACGGCCTCATGTTTTCAAACCACTCTGAGCAGGTATATTTACAGATAGACGATTTCGCCTGTCCGCCCCCTGCTCTCTCGGCTTGCCCACCAAATAAATTGCGGCAGGACATCTTCGTAGTTTTTACGTTCGCTTTTCGATTCGCCCGGATGAGATTTGATACGTTGCGGCGAATTGATGGCGCCCGGCACCAAAACATTGGCACGCAGGTTGTCAAAACGTTCCCACTCATCCGCGGCCACTTTACACAAATAATTGAGCGCGGCTTTGGAGGCACCGAAACCGCCCCAATAGGCCTGCGGTTTCTCACCGTGGCTTTCGCCGACAAAAATCACAGAAGCGTCTCCGGATTGCTTCAACAATGGGAACAGCGCACGGGTCAAGCCCATAGGCGCAACGGTATTGATGCGGTATTGGTTGACCCATTCCGATACGGTTTGGAAGTCCAATGGCGACAAGGCATAGAAATAGCTGGCGCAATGCACCACGCCATCCAATTTTCCGCCGGTTGCTTCATCAATAGTTTCCGCGAATTGCTTAAACTCTTTCTCCTCCGCGCTCATTAAATCAAAGCAGATGGCAAACGGCTCAGGGCTGCCCGCAGCCACAATGGCATCATATACTTTTTCCAAACGCTTTTGATGACGCGCCACCAAAATGACAGTCGCTCCCGCAGTCGCATAAGCTTTGGCAACCTGCTCACCCAAGCCTTGGGATGCGCCGGTAATCAAGATCGTTTTGTTCGCTAATGTCGTCATGACTTTTCCTTGAACTTTATGGTTTCGGATATTGTATCGGCTTGGTAAGTTTTGTAAAGTCAAAAAGGCCGTCTGAACATTCAGACGGCCTCCGTTTATTCAACCTGTAAATCCAGCATAAGCTTTTCAGCCGCTGCAAAGCCAGACTGAACCGCAGCCTCCAATGTTGCCGGATAGCGCGGATGGAGATAGTCGCCGGCCGGATAAATACGGCGATGGTGCAACCATGAGAAATCTGGTTGTACAAAATCAACCGTTGCCGCCGTAGTCGCGCGTTTTTCCGTAATAATGCGTACGGCTTCAGGCTTGCCCAAATCCGGACAAACCCGCTTAATATCCGCATGAATTTTCTCGGCCAAATCTTTATCCTTCCAAGCCTCGGTGCAATCGGAAACGCTGATGACAACTGCGACTTCATTGTCTGGTAAACCCAACGCCCCCCGATGTAACACCCATTGCGCTGTACCATCGGCAAATCCGGTTAAAGGTGCAGGCAGTTTGACTGCTTGGGCATAACGCAAATAAACCGTGGTAATCGCATGATAGTGCAACGATTGATAGGCCGTCTGAATATAGTCAGGCGTATCTTCAGGCAAAAGCGCGTCAACATGATATGGCGCAACAGCCAAAACAACCGCATCAAATACTTCGCCATTGATTTCAATTCGGCCATCGATATGATGGTTTAAATGGGAAACACGAGTTTCAAGATGTATCTTTGCACCATGCTTGTGTAGAAAATCCAAAGCCGGTTCGGCTACGATCCGCCCTAAATCCTGCTTAGGCAAAAGATAATCGCTGTTCGCCTTTTCAGACCACACGCCATCATTCAATACATTGCATAAAATGCGTAACGATGCCTGTTCTAACGGCGTATTTAAAGCACCCCAAACCAAAGGTTGCCAAAATTGGCCAAGCAGACTGCGGGGAACATTTCGTGTTCTCAACCACTTTGCAACCGTCAAATCGGTTTTATGATGAGTTGCCCAACGTTGCAATGCCGACATATCCGACAGCAATTTGATTTTCAATGAAAAAGAAAGATTTTTCGCACGTAGGATGCCGACAAGCAAATGCCAAGGCGCAGGCAGAGAGGCCGTCTGAAACTGTAATCCTTCATGGATGTACCATTGCAAAGGCTGGCGTAAAAAGGCTGACTCGGGTTTAACACCAATATGTTGCATCAAAGTTTGAACACCATGATACGCACCCAATAAGATATGCTGCCCATTATCCAAAAAGCTGAATCCATCATCTTTCCCGGACAAGGCACGCGCCCTACCGCCAGCCTGTCTCCCGGCCTCAAACAAAGAAATATCAGCTCGATGAATCAGAGAGACCGCCGCAGACAAACCTGCCCAACCGGCACCAATCACAGCAATTTTTGGACGCTTAGTATTCATGGTTTAAATCCAAACAGCCAAGTTTTCAAAGCAATACGTTTTTTACGGGGAGAAGGAATCGCAATTTTATAAGTCAAAACATTTTGCGCACCATCACGGTCAATTTCATTCAACAACGCATAATAAATAGCCGCCATAATCAGGCCGACTTTTTGCGATTTCTTATCCTCAGCCGGCAAAAGCAACTTCGCTTCACGATAAGTTTCACGCGCCCTATTCACTTGAAATTGCATCAATTTTGCAAAATTGTCTGTCGGTTTGCACTGCATAATCACGTTGGCAGGCACGTCAAACTTCTGCATTTCCTCTATCGGCAGATAAATTCTTCCCTGTCGCGCATCTTCGCCCACATCGCGAATAATGTTCGTCAACTGCAAAGCCAAGCCCATTTTGTCCGCATATTCTAAAGTTTTCGGATTGGAAAAACCTAAAATCCGCGCAATAAGACGCCCTACTACCCCTGCAACACGGTGGCAATATAGCTTTAATTCATCGAAACTACCATAACGGGCCTGCTCCAAATCCATCTGCATGCCATCAATCAAAGCTTCAAATTCATTCTTCGGCAAATCAAAATTTGCCCGAATATCTTTTAAAGCTTGATGAACGGGATGCTCAGGCATCTCATTATTAAAGACTTTCTCCAAATCACTGCGCCACCAATTCAAAGTTATCTGAGCTACATTTGGATCGGTACAGCCATCAACCACATCATCTAGTTCGCGACAAAAAGCATATAAAACAGTAATTGCATTCCGTTTTTCTACTGATAAAAAACGAAAGCCGGATAAAAAACTGGAATGGCTTTCTGCAGCCTTTTGATGACAATAATCCAAAGCAAGCACTGTGTATCCTAAAAATATCGTTATAAATAATTAGTAGGGATTTTATCTGTATTTAAAAAAGTACGCCAATATCAAAAACTCATCTTACAACAAGGCCGTCTGAAAGCTATTCTTAAGTATCTTTCAGACGGCCTAATATCCACCATTGCCAATATCGAAACCAACAGCAGCACCACCAACAGCTGTACCAATGAGTAGCCCCTCTGCACAGTTGCCCCATTCCGTTTTCCGTCAAATGCTTTTAAGTACATATCTTTCTTCCCTTTATCTTTTATATCTCTATCCAACAAGAGGCGCCCTATCCGTTTATCCCTTCCCCCAATGTAAAGTCTCCACTGGTTCAAGTTTTATTCCCACCCCCAAACAAAGCCGCCCTGTGGCCCAACCGACAAACGGTTCGGCCGCAGGGCGGCATATAGGCAGAGTCCGGCTTATTTTTTCACGGCAGGCTGTGCAGCCTTAGGCGCGGCAGAAGAAACCGTCGCCTCCGCCTTTAACTTGTTCAGCACCGCATCACCGATGCCCTTCACGTTTTTCAGCTCCTCCACCGATTTGAACGCACCGTTCTTCTGACGGTATTCCACAATCGATTTCGCCTTAGCCGGACCGATACCCGGCAATGCCTCCAGTTCGGCAGAAGATGCGGTATTGATGTTCACGGCGGCCAAAGAGAATGCTGCACAGACGGCGGCAAATGCACCAAATAAAAATTTCTTCATCAGATTTTTTCCCATAACATATTTGATTGAATCAGTCAGGAAGTCTACCGAATGGTTTTATTCCACTCTGTAAACACTGTCACATACGCAGATAGGGCAACAGCCCATACCCGCATAAATGCTTACGCCATATTAACGCAAATATCGTTTGATTTCAAATATTCTAAACAGTTAACCGTAACTTTCGGTACTTTTGTACAAGAATAACAACAGGGTAAATATTTCCGATTCCAATACCAAGATGCACGAATACTCCATAAACACCGGCACATCACTATCCCAATGTTTGATCCCAACACCTGTTATCCCAATTCTGCCGCTAAACCAACAGAAACAACAGGCATGTAAAAAGCCCCCGACATCAGTCGAGGGCTTCGGAATGGGTGTTTGGCGGTGACCTACTTTCACATGGAAGAACCACACTATCATCGGCGCTGAGTCGTTTCACGGTCCTGTTCGGGATGGGAAGGCGTGGGACCAACTCGCTATGGCCGCCAAACTTAAACTGTTACAAATCGGTAAAGCCTTAATCAATTATTTGGTGATGACTGAATCAGTCAGTAAGCTTTTATCTTTTGAAGTTCTTCAAATGATAGAGTCAAGCCTCACGAGCAATTAGTATGGGTTAGCTTCACGCGTTACCGCGCTTCCACACCCCACCTATCAACGTCCTGGTCTCGAACGACTCTTTAGTGTGGTTAAACCACAAGGGAAGTCTCATCTTCAGGCGAGTTTCGCGCTTAGATGCTTTCAGCGCTTATCTCTTCCGAACTTAGCTACCCGGCTATGCAACTGGCGTTACAACCGGTACACCAGAGGTTCGTCCACTCCGGTCCTCTCGTACTAGGAGCAGCCCCCGTCAAACTTCCAACGCCCACTGCAGATAGGGACCAAACTGTCTCACGACGTTTTAAACCCAGCTCACGTACCACTTTAAATGGCGAACAGCCATACCCTTGGGACCGACTACAGCCCCAGGATGTGATGAGCCGACATCGAGGTGCCAAACTCCGCCGTCGATATGAACTCTTGGGCGGAATCAGCCTGTTATCCCCGGAGTACCTTTTATCCGTTGAGCGATGGCCCTTCCATACAGAACCACCGGATCACTATGTCCTGCTTTCGCACCTGCTCGACTTGTCGGTCTCGCAGTTAAGCTACCTTTTGCCATTGCACTATCAGTCCGATTTCCGACCGGACCTAGGTAACCTTCGAACTCCTCCGTTACTCTTTGGGAGGAGACCGCCCCAGTCAAACTGCCTACCATGCACGGTCCCCGACCCGGATTACGGGTCTGGGTTAGAACCTCAAAGACACCAGGGTGGTATTTCAAGGACGGCTCCACAGAGACTGGCGTCTCTGCTTCAAAGCCTCCCACCTATCCTACACAAGTGACTTCAAAGTCCAATGCAAAGCTACAGTAAAGGTTCACGGGGTCTTTCCGTCTAGCAGCGGGTAGATTGCATCTTCACAACCACTTCAACTTCGCTGAGTCTCAGGAGGAGACAGTGTGGCCATCGTTACGCCATTCGTGCGGGTCGGAACTTACCCGACAAGGAATTTCGCTACCTTAGGACCGTTATAGTTACGGCCGCCGTTTACTGGGGCTTCGATCCGATGCTTGCACATCTTCAATTAACCTTCCAGCACCGGGCAGGCGTCACACCCTATACGTCCACTTTCGTGTTAGCAGAGTGCTGTGTTTTTAATAAACAGTCGCAGCCACCTATTCTCTGCGACCCTCCAGGGCTTACGGAGCAAGTCCTTAACCTTAGAGGGCATACCTTCTCCCGAAGTTACGGTATCAATTTGCCGAGTTCCTTCTCCTGAGTTCTCTCAAGCGCCTTAGAATTCTCATCCTGCCCACCTGTGTCGGTTTGCGGTACGGTTCAATTCAAACTGAAGCTTAGTGGCTTTTCCTGGAAGCGTGGTATTGGTTACTTCATGTCCGTAGACACTCGTCATCACTTCTCGGTGTTAAGAAGACCCGGATTTGCCTAAGTCTTCCACCTACCGGCTTAAACAAGCTATTCCAACAGCTTGCTAACCTAACCTTCTCCGTCCCCACATCGCATTTGAATCAAGTACAGGAATATTAACCTGTTTCCCATCGACTACGCATTTCTGCCTCGCCTTAGGGGCCGACTCACCCTACGCCGATGAACGTTGCGTAGGAAACCTTGGGCTTTCGGCGAGCGGGCTTTTCACCCGCTTTATCGCTACTCATGTCAACATTCGCACTTCTGATACCTCCAGTACACTTTACAATGCACCTTCATCGGCCTACAGAACGCTCCCCTACCATGCCAGTAAACTGGCATCCGCAGCTTCGGTTATAGATTTGAGCCCCGTTACATCTTCCGCGCAGGACGACTCGACCAGTGAGCTATTACGCTTTCTTTAAATGATGGCTGCTTCTAAGCCAACATCCTGGCTGTCTGGGCCTTCCCACTTCGTTTACCACTTAATCTATCATTTGGGACCTTAGCTGGCGGTCTGGGTTGTTTCCCTCTTGACAACGGACGTTAGCACCCGCTGTCTGTCTCCCGAGGAACCACTTGATGGTATTCTTAGTTTGCCATGGGTTGGTAAGTTGCAATAACCCCCTAGCCATAACAGTGCTTTACCCCCATCAGTGTCTTGCTCGAGGCACTACCTAAATAGTTTTCGGGGAGAACCAGCTATCTCCGAGTTTGTTTAGCCTTTCACCCCTATCCACAGCTCATCCCCGCATTTTGCAACATGCGTGGGTTCGGTCCTCCAGTACCTGTTACGGCACCTTCAACCTGGCCATGGATAGATCACTCGGTTTCGGGTCTACACCCAGCAACTGTTCGCCCTATTAAGACTCGGTTTCCCTACGCCTCCCCTATTCGGTTAAGCTCGCTACTGAATGTAAGTCGTTGACCCATTATACAAAAGGTACGCAGTCACACCACAAGGGTGCTCCCACTGTTTGTATGCATCAGGTTTCAGGTTCTATTTCACTCCCCTCCCGGGGTTCTTTTCGCCTTTCCCTCACGGTACTGGTTCACTATCGGTCGATGATGAGTATTTAGCCTTGGAGGATGGTCCCCCCATATTCAGACAGGATTTCACGTGTCCCGCCCTACTTTTCGTACGCTTAGTACCACTATTGAGATTTCGAATACGGGACTATCACCCACTATGGTCAAGCTTCCCAGCTTGTTCTTCTATCTCGACAGTTATTACGTACAGGCTCCTCCGCGTTCGCTCGCCACTACTTGCGGAATCTCGGTTGATTTCTTTTCCTCCGGGTACTTAGATGGTTCAGTTCTCCGGGTTCGCTTCGCTTATCCTATGTATTCAGATAAGGATACCTCCTAAGAGGTGGGTTTCCCCATTCGGACATCGCGGGATCATAGCTTTATTGCCAGCTCCCCCACGCTTTTCGCAGGCTTACACGTCCTTCGTCGCCTATCATCGCCAAGGCATCCACCTGATGCACTTATTCACTTGACTCTATCATTTCAAGAACCTCTTTGACTTCGTTTGCCTACCCGTTGACTAGGGAAATAAACTTGAAATTCCTACTTTGATAAAGCTTTCTGCTTTGTTGTGTCTTAATCCTGCCTTTTGTGTTTCAGGATTAAGTCGATACAATCATCACCCAAATACTGTGTTTGTTTCCTTTTCTCTTGCGAGAGATTTTTCATCCTTTGCAAAGAACAAAAAATCAAAACAAACTCATTGTCTTTGTTTGTTGATTTCGGCTTTCCAATTTGTTAAAGATCGATGCGTCGATATTTCACTTCGCAAATCAAAATAAGCTGCTAAGTATAGCAGGCTTCCTTTGATTTGTAAAGTTCTTGGTGGAGGCAAACGGGATCGAACCGATGACCCCCTGCTTGCAAAGCAGGTGCTCTACCAACTGAGCTATGCCCCCGTTCTTGGTGGGTCTGGGAGGACTTGAACCTCCGACCCCACGCTTATCAAGCGTGTGCTCTAACCAGCTGAGCTACAAACCCGGATTCTCTTCTTAAGCGAATCTTGTCTTCACTCAAGCTTTTCTCTTCCGCATCTTTTACAGTTTACCGATAAGTGTGAATGCATCAGACCTCTTCTTTCTCTAGAAAGGAGGTGATCCAGCCGCAGGTTCCCCTACGGCTACCTTGTTACGACTTCACCCCAGTCATGAAGCATACCGTGGTAAGCGGGCTCCTTGCGGTTACCCTACCTACTTCTGGTATCCCCCACTCCCATGGTGTGACGGGCGGTGTGTACAAGACCCGGGAACGTATTCACCGCAGTATGCTGACCTGCGATTACTAGCGATTCCGACTTCATGCACTCGAGTTGCAGAGTGCAATCCGGACTACGATCGGTTTTGTGAGATTGGCTCCACCTCGCGGCTTGGCTACCCTCTGTACCGACCATTGTATGACGTGTGAAGCCCTGGTCATAAGGGCCATGAGGACTTGACGTCATCCCCACCTTCCTCCGGCTTGTCACCGGCAGTCTCATTAGAGTGCCCAACTAAATGATGGCAACTAATGACAAGGGTTGCGCTCGTTGCGGGACTTAACCCAACATCTCACGACACGAGCTGACGACAGCCATGCAGCACCTGTGTTACGGCTCCCGAAGGCACTCCTCCGTCTCTGGAGGATTCCGTACATGTCAAGACCAGGTAAGGTTCTTCGCGTTGCATCGAATTAATCCACATCATCCACCGCTTGTGCGGGTCCCCGTCAATTCCTTTGAGTTTTAATCTTGCGACCGTACTCCCCAGGCGGTCAATTTCACGCGTTAGCTACGCTACTAAGCAATCAAGTTGCCCAACAGCTAATTGACATCGTTTAGGGCGTGGACTACCAGGGTATCTAATCCTGTTTGCTACCCACGCTTTCGAGCATGAACGTCAGTGTTATCCCAGGAGGCTGCCTTCGCCATCGGTATTCCTCCACATCTCTACGCATTTCACTGCTACACGTGGAATTCTACCTCCCTCTGACACACTCTAGTCACCCAGTTCAGAACGCAGTTCCCAGGTTGAGCCCGGGGATTTCACATCCTGCTTAAGTAACCGTCTGCGCTCGCTTTACGCCCAGTAATTCCGATTAACGCTCGCACCCTACGTATTACCGCGGCTGCTGGCACGTAGTTAGCCGGTGCTTATTCTTCAGGTACCGTCATCAGCTGTCGATATTAGCAACAGCCTTTTCTTCCCTGACAAAAGTCCTTTACAACCCGAAGGCCTTCTTCAGACACGCGGCATGGCTGGATCAGGCTTGCGCCCATTGTCCAAAATTCCCCACTGCTGCCTCCCGTAGGAGTCTGGGCCGTGTCTCAGTCCCAGTGTGGCGGATCATCCTCTCAGACCCGCTACTGATCGTCGCCTTGGTAGGCCTTTACCCCACCAACTAGCTAATCAGATATCGGCCGCTCGAATAACGCAAGGCCCGAAGGTCCCCTGCTTTCCTCCTCAGAGAATATGCGGTATTAGCTAATCTTTCGATTAGTTATCCCCCATTACTCGGTACGTTCCGATATATTACTCACCCGTTCGCCACTCGCCACCCAAGAAGCAAGCTTCTCTGTGCTGCCGTCCGACTTGCATGTGTAAAGCATGCCGCCAGCGTTCAATCTGAGCCAGGATCAAACTCTTATGTTCAATCTCTAACTTATAACTTCTGGTCTGCTTCAAAGAAACCGACAGGACAATGTCTAAAACATCATCTTGTCTGTCTTTCAAACAGTGTGAGGCCTAATGCACTCACACTTATCGGTAATCTGTTTTTTAAAGAGCGAATCGAATTATACAGTACATTTAGCAAATGTCAACTAAAATTATCGAAAATTCTAACTAACTGTGTTATACTGTCTGCTTCGTTTTCTTCACCGCGTCAGCAGCGAAGAACCGAACTATACGCCCCTAAACAAAACCAGTCAACACCCAATTTCAAAAAAAATTAAAAATTTTCACAACTATCTGTATTTAAATAATTTAAAATTTATTGGATTTTATCGTTCGATAGATAAAACAGATACCCAAAGATAAATACTCCTGCGGCTTTACTCTTAATTGCCACATTCAAACACTCTATATCTCTATATTACTGGCGCTTTAGTCCCATCTACTCTTACAATCTCTACTTTCTCCAATAAAACAATCATAAATTTAGAATAGTCCCTATTATGAGTAACGAAAAGATTCAACAAAAATTTGAACAAGCATATCACTCTTTTATTGAAGAGGAAAATTACGAGGAAGCGCTAAAACGTGCCGAGATTCTTTGCCTTCTCAATCCCCAATCTGTCGAATATCATCATAAAGTTGCTTATGCCTATCTGAAGCAATTGAAATGGGAAAAAGCCATTGAGGCTGAAATGAAAACGCTAGAGCTGGATAGCACCTATATTCCTGCTTTGGATTTACTTGCACATGCTTACGGCGCTCTAGATAACTGGGAAAAAACCGGGTTTTACGGTCATCAGGCTTTGGTTCTAAAAGATAAAGCCATCCCAGACCTAGAACATGAAATCACTCCAACACCAGCTCCAAAAAACGGCAAACGGATTATCTCCTTTTCTTTATTTGGCAATAATTCCAAATATATTGAGCCTGCCGTATTAAATACCCAGCTTGCGCCTGTGCTTTTCCCCGGTTGGACATGTCGTTTTTATGTCGACGATTCTGTATCGGCTGAAGCTATTCAACGATTTAGAAATAACGGTGCCGAAGTGATTAAAGTTGGCGCACCGTTGGATAACTGGCCGGGTACAATGTGGCGCTTTCTTGCCATCAATGATCCCGAGGTTGAATACGTTATTTTCCGTGATGCAGATTCTATTATTTGCTATCGTGATGCTGCAGCCGTATCCGAATGGATAAAAAGTGGCACCCTATTCCACACTATTCGCGACTCAGGCTCGCATACTGCCCTGATTCTTGCGGGTATGTGGGGGGCTAAAGCGGGTGCAGTCCCAGATATGCAGGAAAGAATTCAAAACTTTGTTGACGAGGGCTACCCTTCCAGACATTTTGCAGACCAAGATTTTCTAGAAAAAGAATTGTGGGCCTATATCCGTCAGAATCTGTTTGCACATGACAGATTATTTGATTTCTGTAATGCACACAAAATTCCCGGCGAGTTCTACTCTAATTATCAAATCGCTTTCAGCGAAGGGGTCACCAGCTTTAACGCAACGACTAATTATGAAGACGGCAGTCTGGCAAGATGGACGCTGTACTCCAGTGCTTCGCCTTTGGTCAATCCGGACTACTCGCTCAATGTTGTTCCTGAATTTAAAGTCTGCAGTTATGTGACTGAAGTGAAAAACGGAGCGGTTTCAGCATTCTTACCAAAGAGATATGGTAATGCGATTAAAGCAAAACTGGCCAGAATCAACATCGAACAAATCTAATTTGATTTGATTCCTATATATCTCATTTAATGAACCCGTTATTTATGAGCAAACACATTCTCCTCGGCATTACTGGCGGTATTGCGGCGTATAAATCTTGTGAACTGGTCAGACTACTGAAAAAGCAAGGACATTCTGTATCAGTAGTGATGACGGATTCTGCGACAGAATTTATCTCCCCGCTGACTTTCCAAGCTTTAACCGGCAATCCTGTTTTATCGGATACCTATTCAGGTGCTTCCAATAATGGCATGGCGCACATCAATCTGACGCGTGAAGCCGACGCATTTCTTATTGCGCCTGCAACTGCCAATACGATTGCCAAAATTGCCAACGGATTGGCTGATAATCTACTGACCAACTTGGTAGCAGCCAGGAAATGCCCTTTGGCTGTTGCGCCTGCAATGAATGTCGAAATGTGGAACAACCCTGCCAATCTGCGCAATATTGAGCAGCTGGTTTCAGACGGCATTACCGTGTTTTACCCAAACAGCGGCGAACAGGCTTGCGGCGAAACAGGCACTGGCAGGATGGTCGAAGCGGTCGATCTGGCTGATTTGCTAGAGGATTTATGGACACCCAAGCTACTGAGCGGTAAAAAAGTTCTGATTACAGCCGGCGCAACGTTTGAAGCCATCGATCCTGTTCGCGGCATTACCAATATTTCCAGCGGACAAATGGGCATAGCTTTAGCGCGTGCCTGCCGTGCTGCCGGAGCGGAGGTCACGCTGATTTACGGTCAAATTCAGACGGCCTTGCCCGCAGGCTTAACTCATTCTGAACAGGCTGTCAACGCAGAAGCCATGTATCAGGCGGTTCATCGCCATATTCCGAAACAAGATGTCTTTATTTCCGTTGCAGCTGTTGCAGACTATAAAGTCAAAAACAGCAGCAACGAGAAACTGAAGAAAAACGGCAATCAGCCCCCGGTTATCGAACTGACGGAAAATCCGGATATTCTCGCATCCGTTGCCGCCTTGCCTTCTCCACCATTCTGCGTCGGCTTTGCTGCAGAAAGCCATCAGGTTTTGGAATTTGCACGGGCAAAACGTTTGCGCAAAAACGTACCTATGCTGGTAGCCAACCAAGTTTCCGTTTCCATGGGTAAGCCAACCAATCAAATCACCATTATTGATGACCTTGCTGAAACCTCATTTCCGGAAACATCGAAACGCCAAGCGGCAGATGAAATCGTCAAACGCCTGGCTGAATTATTGGCTTAATCAAACAAAAGGCCGTCTGAAAATTTTTCAGACGGCCTTTGTTCAAACACATTACATTACAAACCCAATTCGCGCAGAAAACGAATATCGTCTGCCCAACCGGATTTCACTTTCACCCAAATCTTCAAGAAGACTTTGGTATCAAACAATTTTTCCATATCAAGGCGGGCTTCAGTAGAAATTTTCTTCAATTTCTCCCCACCCTTGCCAATCAAAATCGCCTTTTGGCTGTCTTTATCGACCAACACCGCGATATAAATGCGGAACAGTCCGCTTTCCTCTTCCTCAAACTGCTCCACTTCAACATTCATCGCATATGGCAACTCTTCGCCCAAATAGCGGAACAATTTTTCGCGCACAATCTCCATCGCCAGGAATCGGCTGGATTTGTCCGTCACCATATCTTCCGGATACATCGGGATACTTTCCGGCAGATACGGCTTGAGCAATTCCAGCAGATTGGCAATACGCAGACCATGTTTCGCGCTGACTGCCTCGCTGGCGGCAAATTCAAACTCTTGGCGCACTTCATTGATAAACGCCTCAAGCGCAAATTTGTCTTTGGCTTTGTCTTTATCGATTTTATTGACCACCAATACCACAGGCGTATGCTTAGGCAACTGCTTCAACACCACGCGGTCGGCATCGGTAAAGCGCATGGCTTCCACCACAAAAACCACCACATCCACGCCGCTCAACGCTTCGGTTACGTTTTGATTAAGACGGTCGTTCAAAGCATTGCGGTGATTGGTTTGAAAACCCGGCGTATCGACAAACACAAATTGCGCCGTGTCGTCGGTGTAAATACCTGTTACACGGTTGCGCGTGGTTTGTGCTTTTTTACTGGTAATACTGATTTTCTGACCGATTAAATGGTTCATCAGCGTGGACTTGCCGACATTCGGGCGACCCACGATGGCCACAAAGCCGCAACGATAATCCGTCGGGTGTTGTGACTCGTTTTGCAAAAAGGTTTCGATATCCATTTATATATGACTTTCTTGATTGTTTCAGACGGCCTTTGCATTTTCTCAAAGGCCGTCTGAAATATTATTTTTTAGATTTTTTTAAAGGGAACTTCTGTTCCAACCATTCCAAGGCTTCACATGCCGCTTTTTGCTCGGCCACTTTCCGACTGCTGCCGCGCGCATTGCAGATAAAGCCAAGTTCGCCCAAATCACAGGAAATCACAAACATCGCATCAGCCGTCTGCTCCGCCTGCTCTTCGATTCGATATTTCGGCAGGGCAAAGCGGCGTGCCTGCAAGGCTTCCTGCAAAGCGGTTTTACTGTCTTTTTTGCCGATGTTCAAATCCGCGCGTTTTACGCGTTCCGCAAATAAATGGCGAACCACTTTTTCCGCCGCAGAAAAATCCGCGTCAAAGCTGACCGCCGCAAACATCGCCTCCATCGCGTCGGCCAAAATCGAAGGCCGTCTGAAACCGCCGCTCTTCAACTCGCCGGCACCCAAATACAAACCGTCGCCGACATTCATTTCCAACGCAATTTCAGCCAACACGCCTTCATTCACCAAAGCCGCACGCATCCGCGACAACTCGCCTTCCGACAATTTCGGAAACGCGTCAAACAACATCCGCGCCACGGAATAGTTCAAAATCGAATCGCCGACAAATTCAAAACGCTCATTGTGTTTGGCATTGTAGCTGCGGTGGGTCAAAGCCTGCTGAAGCAGCTCCATATTGCGGAACTCATAGCCCAGACGCTTTTGAATCGCTCGATGCGCCTGCTGTTTGAGCAAATCAGGTTTCATTCCATACTTTCAAAAAACAGCCCGAAAATACGCCTCATCCGCAGTGAAACAAAATAAAAAGGCTACACCGGCAACTTTTTTATTTTGGCTCATTGTTTCTTGCGTCCCTCAAGCCGATAAACAATCAAAAGCCGTCATGTTCAAACCTGACGGCGCTCGACCGACATTGTACCATCAAACCGCCCCGGCACACATCCGTGCGGAAAAGCGGCGAATCGTGTAAAATCATGCCAAATCATCTCTTTGCCAACTCCATGAACAAATTTGCCCAAGCATTGGCCGCAGCGCTCGACCGCTGCATCGTCACCAACACCGTCGCCGAACAAGGCGAACCCGTCGGCTTCCTCTACCGCGAAGCCCCCGTATTTGAAAACGACAGCGGCTGGCGTATTTTCAGCGGCGACGAAACCGACGAATACACCGACAATCCCGACAACTTCAGCATTGTCAGCCTCTCCGCCATTACCGCAGACAATCCCGACATCGCGCCCCTGCTGACTCAGGCAGAAGGCAGCGCGTGGGAATTAAACGAAGACGGCGAGTTCCAAGCCGTTGCCGATTGGCAGCCGCAAGAATAACCCATCCCCATTTCGTTTCAGACGGCCTCCTTTATAACAAGGCCGTCTGAAACCGAGCAGAATCCCTATTTCACAAATATTGAAGGAATCATCATGAACATTATCGAACCACGCCTCGATGGCACCAACCTGCGCATCGGCATTGTTCAAGCCCGCTTCACCAACGAAATCGGCAGCGAAATGGTCAAAGTTTGCTGCCGCACCTTAAAAGAATTGGGCGTAGCCGAAGACAACATCACGCTTGCCACCGTTCCCGGCGCGCTTGAAGTGCCTATCGCGCTGATGAACCTCGCTTCATCCGAACAATTCGATGCCCTGATTGCCATCGGCGTTGTCATTCGCGGCGAAACTTACCACTTTGAATTGGTATCCAATGAATCCGGCGCAGGCGTCAGCCGCGTTGCCCTTGACTACAACATCCCGATTGCCAACGCCATCCTGACGACCGAAAACGACGAACAGGCCGTTGCACGCATCGAAGAAAAAGCCTCCGATGCCGCCAAAGTTGCCGTAGAATGTGCCAACTTGGTCAACCATCTTTTGTCAGAACAATACGAAGACGACGAAGAATAAACTTCTCCCCGTATTGAATACCGCATATTTTCAGACGGCCTCCCAATCATGACATTGAGGCCGTCTGAATCATTCAATATTTAGCCGACAACCATCGGCCCTCTTCACAAGGAATACCCATGAAAAGCCCACGCCGCCGCGCACGCGAGCTTGCCGTACAAGCCATTTATCAAGCAGGCATCAACAAAACCGCCGCTCCCGAAATCGCCAAAAACATCCGCGAACTGTCCCAAGCGCCCAATATGGATGAAGAGCTGTTCAACAAACTGTTTTTCGGCGCACAAACCCATGCCGAAGAATACATGGAAAAAATCAGCCCCCTGCTTGACCGCGACGAAAAAGACCTCAGTCCTATCGAACGCGCCGTTTTGCTGGTTGCCTGCCATGAGCTGAGCACCATGCCTGAAACCCCCTATCCTGTCATCATCAACGAAGCCATCGAAGTTACCAAAACTTTCGGCGGCACCGACGGCCATAAATTCGTCAACGGCATCCTCGACCAGCTGGCTTCCCGCATCCGCCCTGATGAACCGCGCCGCAAAGGCTAAGATTGACTTCACATCGGAACAAGATTACTGATCTTTGCCCTATTGAGGCTCATCTGCTTATACAGCCAAACCATCCAAAAGGCCGTCTGAAATTCAGACGGCCTTTTATATTTCGATTTATTCCGATTTTGGTATTTCATAACCGGGGCAGTTTTGTTTATCGCTGTTTGCCCAGATGATACCGCTGTCGTTGTAATAAACGGTACAGGTTTCATTAGCGTTGGTTTCTTTGTTAGGTTCTGCCTTCAAAATATAACCTGAATCGGAAGGATTAGGCATAGAAGCTGTACCTTCGGAAAAACTAATATTGAAATATTGATTCTGCTGTAAATTTTTAGCAGGAAAATCCTTATTACCAGGAAAATCCTTAAATGTCCTTTTTTGAGTGTAGTAGCGTTCGAGCTGTTGGGCGTTATGAAGCATCTGCGTGCGGACGGCGGCAAGGCGCGTTTGGCGGATATAGTTTTGATAAGACGGATATGCGATGATAGCAAGAATGGCTGCAATCACAACGACTATCAGCAGCTCGATAAGCGTGAAGCCTTGTTGGTGTTTCATTGTATTTATGTCGTGAATAATTAGAATAAGACGTGGATATTATAGTAGTTTTCTTGCGGCTTAAATGTTCAGATTCGGAGGGAGTTTGGGAATTTATGTAAATGAGGTGCAAGTTCTGAAAAATGTTTACTGACCTTTATTTTTTATTTCAATAAGTTAAACTTCAATTTAAGCCGGCTGTCTCTTGGTCAGCCTGGGTCTTTACAGTAAAATCCAGTTGTTTTTTTGTTTCTATCAATACATTTGTTGCTTGTCTGCGACGTTATTTAATTGAATTGGTTTCTTTTATATGTCTAAAGTTTTCAAGTGGGCGGCCGGTACGGCTGTTATCGTGGCTGCAGCTTTCGGCGGCTGGTCTTTGATGAAGCCTGAGCCTCAGTCTTCTTTTATTACAGAAGTGGTCAAACGCGGCGATATTCGTCAAACCGTGTCGGCAACCGGCGAAATCTCGCCTTCCAATTTGGTATCCGTAGGTGCGGAAGCTTCAGGTCAGATTAAAAAACTGTATGTGAAACTGGGCCAGCAAGTGAAAAAAGGTGAGCTGATTGCGGAAATCAACTCAACCAATCAGATCAATACCTTAAATACCGAAAAATCCAAACTGGAAACCTATCAGGCAAAATTGGTTTCTGCCGAAATCGCGCTTTCCAGTGCAGAGAAAAAATATAAACGCGAACTTGCCTTATGGAAAGAACAGGCAACTTCCAAGGAAGACTTGGAATCTGCACAAGACTCTTTAGCCGCAGCCAAAGCCAATGTTGCCGAGCTGAAGGCCGCCATCAAACAATCCAAAATCTCCATCAACACAGCCGAATCCGAACTGGGCCACACGCGGATCACTGCCACCATGGACGGCACTGTGGTTGCCATTCCTGTTGAAGAAGGCCAATCCGTCAATGCGGCACAATCTACGCCGACCATTATCCAGCTGGCCAATCTGGAAACCATGTTAAACAAAATGCAGATTGCCGAGGGCGACATCACGAAAGTCAAAGCCGGTCAGGATATTTCGTTCACCATTTTGTCCGAACCGGACACCCCGATTAAAGCGAAATTGGACAGCGTCGACCCCGGCCTGACCACCATGTCTTTGGGCAGCTACACCAGCAGCACGGACACGACTTCCAATGCGATTTACTACTATGCCCGCGCCTTGGTGCCAAATTCCGACGGCAAACTTTCCATCGGCATGACCACTCAAAACACGATTGAAATCAACGGCGTGAAGAATGTTTTACTGGTACCGACGCTGACCGTGAAAAAACATAACGGCAAATCCTATGTCAGCATTTTGGGCGCAGACAATAAAGCGGTAGAACGCGAAGTGACCGTCGGCTTGAAAGACAGCATGAATACCGAAATCAAAAGCGGCTTGAAAGAAGGCGAAAAAGTGATCGTTTCTGAAATGAGCGCAGATGAAAAGAATAAGAGCAGTGAACGCGCGATGATGGGTGGTGGCCCTCCTCGCTGATTGATTAAGGCCGTCTGAAAGATTTGGCTGTGTTTCAGACGGCCTTAGTTCCTGTATTTCTATTTTTTGCCCGGAAAGATTATGAGTTTAATCGAATGTAAGAATATCAACCGTTTTTTCGGTAGCGGTGAAAACCGTGTGCACGTATTGAAAGATGTCAGCCTTTCTATTGAGAAAGGCGACTTTGTGGCGATTATCGGCCAGTCCGGTTCAGGCAAATCGACGCTGATGAATATCTTGGGCTGTCTGGATACCGCCACTTCCGGCTCTTATCAAATCGACGGCATCGAAACATCGCAAATGCAGCCGGATGAGCTGGCAGCTTTGCGCCGTGAGCGTTTCGGCTTTATTTTCCAGCGTTACAACCTGTTAAGCTCGTTGACCGCCCGAGACAACGTCGCCCTACCTGCCGTGTATATGGGCATGGACAGCAAAGAGCGCGCGGAACGTGCGGAAAAACTGTTGGACGATTTGGGCTTGCAAAATAAAGAAGGCAATAAACCCAGCGAGCTTTCCGGCGGTCAGCAACAACGCGTTTCGATTGCCCGCGCGTTGATGAACGGCGGCGAAATTATCTTTGCCGATGAACCAACCGGCGCATTGGATACCGCCAGCGGTAAAAACGTGATGGAAATCATCCACAAACTGCACGAAGACGGGCATACCGTGATTATGGTTACCCACGATCCGGGCATTGCGGCAAATGCAAACCGCGTCATCGAAATTCGCGACGGTCAGATTATTTCGGATACGTCTAAAAATCCCGATATTCCGCCAAGCAAAGTGGAGAGGATTAAAGAAAAAGCTTCCTGGTCGTTTTATTACGATCAATTTATGGAAGCATTCAAAATGTCGGTACAGGCGATTATGGCGCACAAAATGCGTTCGCTGCTGACCATGCTAGGGATTATCATCGGTATCGCTTCGGTGGTATCGGTAGTGGCCTTAGGTAATGGCTCGCAACAAAAAATCTTGGAAGACATCAACTCGATGGGCACAAACACCATCAGCATCTTCCCCGGTCGTGGTTTTGGTGACCGCCGCAGCGGACGAATCAAGACACTGACGATTAATGACGCAAAAGCCATCAGCCAACAAAGCTACGTCGCCTCTGCCACTCCTCAAACCAACTCCAGCGGCACCTTAACCTACCGCAACACCGACCTGACCGCCTCACTTTACGGCGTAGGCGAACAATATTTCGACGTGCGCGGTTTGAAATTGGAAGAAGGCCGTCTGTTTGATGATGACGATGTAAAAAACGATGCCCAAGTCGTCGTCATCGACCAAAACACCAAAACCAAACTCTTCGGCGAAGGCGTCAATCCTTTAGGCAAAACCATCCTCTTCAAAAAACGCCCGCTAACCGTCATCGGCATTATGAAAAAGGATGACAACTCATTCGGCAATTCCGACTCGCTGATGCTTTGGTCGCCGTATACAACGGTCATGCACCAAATTACCGGCGAGAGCTATACCAACTCCATCGTTGTCAAAATCAAAGACGATGCCAACACGCAAGTTGCCGAAAAAAGCCTGACCGAGCTGCTGAAAGCACGCCACGGTACAGAAGATTTCTTTATGAACAACAGCGACAGCATCAAAGAAATGGTGGAAAGCACAACCGGCACCATGACGCTGCTGATTTCTTCCATCGCGGTCATCTCTTTGGTGGTCGGCGGTATCGGCGTGATGAACATCATGCTGGTCTCCGTTACCGAGCGCACCAAAGAAATCGGCGTCCGCATGGCAATCGGCGCACGCCGCAACAATATTTTGCAACAGTTTCTGATTGAGGCCGTCTTAATTTGTATCATCGGCGGCTTGTCCGGCATATTGTTGTCTGCCTGCATCAGCCTGGTGTTCAACTACTTTGTTACCGACTTCCCGATGAGCATTTCCATGACTTCCGTCATCGGCGCAGTTGTCTGCTCCACCGCCATCGGCGTCGCGTTCGGCTTTATGCCCGCCAACAAAGCTTCCAAGCTCAACCCGATTGATGCGCTGGCTCAGGATTGATTATGTTTCAGACGGCCTATTATCTTGGGGCCGTCTGAAATGCTGTTACCCGAAAGATTTTTTATGAAGACGAAACCTTTTTCCCAAGCAGCCTTATCATTGGCTGTTGCTCTTGCCCTAAGTGCGTGCGCCGCACCCAAAGCCAACCCGAACCTGACACTGGAAGCAACCGGCCAAGTCATGAGCGCGACCGAAACTGCCGAACGCTACGATGTAAACGGCAACTGGTGGGAAATCTACCAAAGCCCGCAGCTTAATGCGCTGATGGAGCAGGCGCTGGCCAACAATGTCGATTTGAAACAGGCCGCCATCAGCGTCAACAAAGCTTTGTATCAAGCCAATATTTTGGGTGCGGATTTGGTGCCTTCGTTCAGCGGCTCGTTGGGCGCGAACGCTTCTAAAAACCTGAAAACCGGCAGCCACGGCAATACCTTCAGCAGCCAGCTTGGTTTGAGCTACGAATTGGATTTGTGGCGCAAACTCAGTGCCACTGCCGATGCGCAGGTATGGGAATACCAAGCCACGCATGAAGACATGGCCAACACACGCCTGACTTTGATTAATAATGTCGCCGATGCGTATTTCAATATCGCCTATCTGAACGAAGCCATCGAGTTGGCAAAAAAATCGCTGAAGCAATATCAGGAAATCAACCGCATTGCGAATGCCAAGTTCCGCTACGGCCGGGCCGACTCCAGCCAGCCGACCCAAGCCAAACAGTCATTGCTGAGTGCGGAAAACAGCCTGTTGTCTTTGCAAAACAATTTGGATACGCAAAAACAGGTTTTGCGTAATTTGTTGAATTTAAGGCCGTCTGAAAACATGGCCGCCGATCCGGCACAGTTCCGCCTGTTGCCGGTCAAAGGCGTGAACTTGGACGTGCCGATTACCGTTTTGGCCAACCGCCCCGACCTGCGCGCCGCCGAATACCGCCTGCAAGCGTCGCAACAATCGGTCAACGCGCAAAAACGCAGTTGGTATCCGTCGATTACTTTGGGCGCAAGTTTGAGTACGTCTTCCGACAAAGCAAAAAGCACGTTCAATATCCCCATGTTGGGCGGCTCGGCCACCATCAATCTGCCTTTCCTTAATTGGCAGACCATGAAATGGAAAGACAAAACCGTACAAGCGGAGATGGACAGTGCCAAGCTGAATTTTGAAAAAGCCCTGACCACCGCGCTCAACGAGGTCAACACCAACTACCTTGGCTACAAAAACGCGCAGGCCGGCCTTGCCAATCAGGAACAGCGTTATCAGTTGGACAAGAAAAACAGCCATTACTATCAAGTACGCTACCAACACGGTAAAAACGAACTGAAAGACTGGCTGGAGGCTTTGAATACGGAATACAGCTCGGCGCAAAACCTGCTAAACCAACGCTATGAGGCTTTAAAATACGAAAATATGGTGTACAAAGCCATGGCAGGACGTTATACGCCGAAATAGCATTTTCAGACGGCCTTTGGTTAATTTCCGTCAAAGGCCGTCTGAAACCATTCAAGCAACTGAATTTTCATATATAATCGCGCGTTTATTTGATTTTATCCGGACAACATTATGGCCTTCGCCTCTCTCTTTACGCTTTTGGACGACATTACCGCCGTTTTGGACGACGTAGCGATGATGACCAAAGTCGCCGCCAAAAAAACTGCCGGCGTGGTCGGTGACGATTTGGCGCTCAACGCCAATCAGGTAACCGGCGTATCTGCCGAGCGCGAATTGCCGATTATTTGGGCAGTGGCAAAAGGCTCTCTGGTCAACAAGCTGATTCTGGTGCCGCTTGCACTGTTGCTTTCCGCTTTCCTCCCTGCGCTGATTACGCCCTTGCTGATGATCGGCGGTGCGTATTTGTGTTTTGAAGGCGTGGAAAAACTGTTGCACAAATTCCTGCACCGCAATGAACACGAAGACGGACATGATGCCGAGCCTGAAGTCACAGATGAAAAAACAAAAGTTAAAGGTGCGGTCCGCACGGATTTCATCCTCTCCGCCGAAATCATCATTATCGCGCTGGGCGTTGTTGAAAAATATGACCTGATGACGCGTTCTTTGGTGATGGCCGCCATCGGTGTCGGCATGACAGTATTGGTCTATGGTTTGGTCGGCATTATCGTCAAACTTGACGACCTCGGTATGATGTTAATGCGCCAAAAAAGCGCCGCCGTGCAAGGTATCGGACGCGGTTTGATTTCATTTATGCCTTGGTTTATGCGCGGTTTGAGTATTGTCGGCACGCTGGCGATGTTCTTGGTCGGCGGCGGACTGATCGCCCACAACCTTGGCTTTTTGCACGATTTCCTCCACGCGCAGCATTGGGACAGTGGCATGATGGAACATATCGTCAACTTGGTGGTCGGAGTAGCCGCCGGTGCATTGGCTTGCGCAATCGTCCTGCCTGCAATGAAATTATTTCAAAAAGACTGATTTTGTTTCCCTGCCGTCTGAAAACTTTTCAGACGGCCTCAATACCATTTAAAGCATGAATATTTTCCGTAAACTCGAACAATATTGGCAACATCCGCTGCTTTACTGGCCGCTGGTCATCTTGATTGCCGCCGCGACACCGTTCACTTTCGCCCCGTATTATCATTTCTGGCTGATGCCGCTGTTGTTTGGCGCGCTGATACGCCTGATTGAATTGCGTCCGCGCTTTGCCGCCATGACTGCCTATCTGTTCGGATTAATCGGTTATACGGCGCAATTTTATTGGATACACACTGCCTTGCATGATGTTTCGGGTTTGCCGGATTCATACGCCATCCCCCTCACCTTCCTGCTGCCGGCGTTTCTTGCGCTTTATCCGGCCATCTGTTTTTGGGTGTGGAGAAAATGCAACCTGTCGCGCTGGGCCAAAACCGGCCTCCTGCTGCCAATTTTGTGGACGCTGGCAGAATTTGCCCGCGAACGTTTCCTGACCGGATTCGGCTGGGGCGCAATCGGCTACTCCCAAATCATCAAAGACAGCCCGTTGGCAGGTTTCGCACCTTTGGGCGGCATTCACATGGTTACGCTGGCAACCGCTTTCCTCAGCGCATGGCTGGTGTTGCTGATTGACAATCATGGCCGTCTGAAACACCGCCTGCTGCCCTTATTCCTTATCGTTGCACTCTGCTCCGTCGGCTACATTTCCCAACAAACCGAATACACCCGCCCTGACGGCAGCACCAGCACCGTCGCCCTGATTCAAGGCAATATCGAGCAAAATCTGAAATGGAAGGAAGAGCAAATCATCCCAACCATTCAGAAATACTACGAACAAATCAGCAAAACCAGTGCCAACATCGTCATCCTGCCCGAGACCGCCCTGCCGCTGATGCGCCAAGACCTGCCCGAAGGCATCTTGGAACAATTCGCCGAGCAAGCGCAAAGCAACGGCAGCGCGTTGGCCATCGGTATAAGCCAATATACGCCCGACGGCAACGGCTACGAAAATGCAGTCATCAATTTGAGCGAATATCACAACAGCACTTCCGATGTTATCCCCTACTACGCCAAGAACCACCTCGTTCCATTTGGCGAATACAAACCCTTACCCGCCATTACTGAGCGTCTCTATAAAATGATGGATATGCCTTTGGCCGACTTTCAAAAAGGCGGTGACAACCAAGCGCCTTTGGTGATGAAAGATCAAAAAGTCGCCTTCAATATCTGCTATGAAGACGGTTTCGGCGACGAACTCATCGCAACGGCGAAACGCTCTACCCTACTCGCCAACATCAGCAATATGGCGTGGTACGGCAAATCCAATGCCATGTATCAGCAGCTTCAACAGTCCCAAGCGCGAGCAATGGAACTGGGCCGCTACATGGTTCGCGCCACCAATACCGGTGCGACCGCCATTATTTCCCCTAAAGGCACGATTGTTGCCGAAGCCCAACCGGATACAGAAACCGTCCTCGAAGGCCACGTCAAAGGCTATATCGGCGAAACGCCTTATATGAAAGCAGGCGGCTCAACATGGCTTATCAGCATTTTGGCCGTTATCGGCGTATTCCTTATCCTGATTGGCCGGAAGAAACCAGAATAAAAAATTTAAGACCTTGTTATACAAGGTCTTTTTTATTACTAAAACTATTTACATACAGAAATGTTTGTAATATACTTAGCCAAAACCTAGCAAATCACTCAAATTTTCTAAGACAATCAACCCTTGAGATTCAAGCAGTAAAAACTATTGAATCTATCGTTAATTTACAGAAAAAATCCAACCCATAACAAAACAAACCACAGGCAGTGTTATACTGCTTGTCACACAATAAACAAAAAGCCGTTTTCAGACGGCCTAATCAAGGAGAGCATCCTTTTATGAATAAAGCTTTTGCATTACCCGTTATCCACAGCGGCAACGGTAGCCTCGAGCAATACATTCATACTGTCAACAGCATTCCAATGCTGACCGCCGAAGAAGAAACACAACTAGCGGAACGTCAACAAAAAGGCGATCTCAATGCCGCCAAACAGCTTATTCTGTCCCATCTTCGCGTCGTCGTATCCATTGCACGCGGTTACGACGGCTACGGCCTCAACCAAGCCGACCTGATTCAAGAAGGCAATATCGGCCTGATGAAAGCCGTCAAACGCTACGAACCAAGTCGCGGCGCGCGCCTGTTTTCGTTTGCCGTGCATTGGATTAAAGCCGAAATCCACGAATTCATTTTGCGCAACTGGCGTTTGGTCCGCGTTGCCACAACCAAACCGCAGCGCAAACTGTTCTTCAATCTGCGCAGCATGCGTAAAAACCTGAATGCCTTGTCTCCAAAAGAAGCGCAAGAAATCGCCGACGATTTGGGCGTCAAATTGTCCGAAGTCTTGGAAATGGAACAACGCATGACCGGCCACGACATCGGCATCATGGCAGAAAACAACGATGACGAGGACAACTTTGCCCCTATCGACTGGTTGGCCGACCACGATGCAGAGCCTAGCCGTCAGTTGTCCAAACAAGCCCACTACGCCCTACAAACCGAAGGTCTGCAAAACGCCTTGGCGCAACTGGACGACCGCAGCCGCCGTATCGTTGAAAGCCGCTGGTTACAAGACGACGGCGGTTTGACCCTGCACGAATTGGCTGCCGAATACGGCGTATCTGCCGAACGCATCCGCCAAATCGAAGCCAAAGCCATGCAAAAACTGCGCGGTTTCTTGGCAGAAGAAGCAGAAGCCGTTTAAGCCTTTCTTGATAAAAAGGCCGTCTGAATCTTTTCAGACGGCCTTTTCGATGGCAAACCTCATCGTATCTTATCCCCCAACACATTCATTTTAAAGCCCACTTAAGCTATAATAGCCACCACACACACTACCCGGTCATACCATAACCATGCAACTTACCGTCGTCGGACTCAACCACCAAACCGCGCCCTTGAGCATACGCGAAAAACTGGCATTTGCTGCTGCAAATTTGCCGGATGCCGTGTCCAACCTCGCGCGCAGCGAGGCGGCGGAAGAAGCAGTCATTCTTTCTACCTGCAACCGCACCGAGCTTTACTGCGTCGGCGAATCCGAAAAAATCATCAACTGGTTGGCAAAATATCACAATCTGCCTGTCGAAGAAATCCGCCCCTACCTCTATACCTTAGATAATAATGAAACCGTCCGCCACGCCTTCCGCGTCGCCTGCGGCTTGGATTCCATGGTCCTGGGCGAACCGCAAATTCTCGGTCAAATCAAAGATGCCGTCCGCGTTGCGCAAGAACAAGAAAGCATCAATACCCACTTAAACGCCCTGTTTCAAAAAACCTTTGCCGTTGCCAAAGAAGTGCGTACCGACACTGCTGTCGGTGAAAACTCCGTCTCCATGGCTTCTGCATCGGTCAAAATGGCAGAGCAAATCTTCCCTTCCATTTCCGATCTGAACGTCCTCTTTATCGGCGCAGGCGAAATGATTGAACTGGTGGCCACTTATTTTGCCGCCAAAAATCCCAAGCTCATTACCGTTGCCAACCGTACACACCAGCGCGCGCAGGAATTGTGCGACAAACTCGGTGTCAACGCCGAAGCCTGCCTGCTGAATGAATTGCCCGATATTCTTCACGATTACGACGTGGTTGTTTCTTCCACCGCCAGTCAACTGCCCCTTGTCGGCAAAGGCATGGTCGAGCGCGCATTGAAAAAACGCCACAACATGCCTGTTTTCCTGCTGGATTTGGCCGTTCCGCGCGATATCGAAGCCGAAGTCGGCGAATTGGAAGATGCATATCTCTATACCGTAGACGACATGATGGACATCGTCCAAAGCGGTAAAGATGCGCGCAAAAAAGCAGCGGCGGCGGCTGAAAGCATGGTGGAAGAAAAAGTCAGCGAATTTATCCGCCTGCAGAAAAACCGTCAAAGCGTTCCGCTTATCCGCGCCTTACGCGACGAAGGCGAACGCGCACGCCGTCAAGTATTGGAAAATGCCATGAAGCAACTGGCAAAAGGCGTATCCGCCGAGGATGTCCTCGAACGCCTCTCCATTCAGTTGACCAACAAACTGCTCCACTCTCCAACACGCACGCTCAATAAAGCAGGCTCGGACAACAGCGAATTAATCGATGCCGTGGCGCAGATCTACCATTTGGACCAACACGACTGACCACAATTTAAAGGCCGTCTGAAAAAAGCGAACCGACCGACAGGTCATATTCCAAAGCTTTCAGACGGCCTTAAAACAATAAAATCCCAATTATCATTTTTTCATTTAAAATGAAATGCTTGAAAAAAAACCGTTAAAGTGTAAAAATCCTACTTTATACATTTAAACAGCATTCAAACAATAAAACTGCCTGCCGATTCAAACGCATGCCGACAATACGATAGGCACCGGCAAAAGGAACTTTCGTGCATATTAAAACAAACACATATCTGGTCCTCGCTGTCCTCTCAGCTTCCCTTCTTTCAGGTTGCGACAAAGTCAGCACCTTTTTTGGTAAAGACGAAAACAAAGAACTCGTCCAACGCATAGAAACCAATACCGATGACGGAAAAGTCGGTATGTTGCTGCCCGACTTCGCCCAACTGGTCCAAAACGAAGGACAAGCAGTCGTCAATATTCAAGCGACACCGGCAAAACGCACTGCGACACCGGATGACGACCACAGCATGGACCTGAGCCAATTTCCCGACAACGATCCGTTTTACGAGTTCTTCAAACGCCTTGTTCCCAATATGCCCGACATGCCGCAAGAAGATACCGAAAGCGACGATTTGAATTTCGGTTCCGGCTTCATCATCAGCAAAGACGGATATATCCTGACCAATACCCACGTGGTTGCCGGCATGGGCAATATCAAAGTCCTGCTCAACGACAAACGCGAATACACGGCCAAACTGGTCGGCTCAGACGCTCAATCCGACGTTGCCCTCTTAAAAATTGAGCCGCAAGAAGACTTGCCGGTTGTCAAAATCGGCAATCCGAAAGATTTGAAACCGGGCGAATGGGTAGCTGCCATCGGCGCGCCTTTCGGCTTTGACAACAGTGTAACCTCCGGCATCGTCTCCGCCAAAGGCCGCAGCCTGCCGAATGAAAACTACACGCCGTTCATCCAAACCGACGTTGCCATCAACCCCGGCAACTCAGGCGGCCCGCTATTCAACCTCCGCGGCCAAGTAGTCGGCATCAACTCGCAAATTTACAGTCGCAGCGGCGGTTTCATGGGCATTTCGTTTGCTATTCCGATTGATGTTGCCATGAATGTGGCCGATCAATTGAAAGCCAACGGCAAAGTCCAACGCGGTCAATTGGGCGTGGTTATCCAAGAAGTTTCTTACGATTTGGCCAAATCTTTCGGTTTGGACAAAGCAAGCGGCGCGTTGATTGCCAAAATCATGCCGAACAGCGCAGCGCAACAAGCCGGTTTGCAAGTCGGTGATATTGTCCGCAGCGTAAACGGAGAAGAAGTCCGCGCTTCGAGCGATTTGCCGGTCATGGTCGGCTCGATGATGCCGGGCAAAGAAGTAACTTTGAGCATTTGGCGCAGCGGCAAACAAACCGATGTCAAAGTCAAACTTGGCAGCGCAGCCGAACAAACGGAAACTTCTGCAAAAGAAGCCGAACACCCGCAACACGAAAGCGGCCATGACGGATTCACCGTTGAAAATACAGGCGTTACCCTGCAGGTTGAAAACGCAGACGGTAAACAACGCTTAATCGTTCTGCGCGTTAGCGGTGCGGCCGAACGTGCCGGCCTCAAACGCGGCGACGAAATCATTGCCGTCAGCCAAATCAGCGTCAATGACGAATCCACTTTCCGTAGCGCATTGGAAAGCTCAGGCAAAAACGTACCGCTTTTGGTACAACGCGAAGGCAATACTTTGTTCCTCGCGTTAAATCTGCAGTAGTCCGATTTTTCAGACGGCATGATGATGTGTTAGATGATAAAATACCCATCTGTCAGAGGCGGTGGGTATTTTGTTATCCGTCTTCCAACTTAGGCCGTCTGAAAATATTTCACCGCTTATATACAATATAATTATGCAACTTATTAATTATTCGAATTCTATTTTATCTATCGTCCCGGCAGCCATTGCGCTCGCCTTGGCCATTGCCACGCGCCGTGTATTGCTGTCCCTCGGTGTCGGCATTATCGTCGGCTCATTCCTGCTGGTAGGCGGTAATCCACTCGATGCTTTGGTTCACTTGAAAGACATGGCAGTCAGCCTGACTTGGGCGGACGGCGATTGGTCTTTGGGCAAGCCCAAAATCCTGCTCTTTTTGGTGCTTTTGGGGATTTTCACTTCCCTGCTGACGCATTCCGGCAGCAACCAAGCATTTGCCGATTGGGCAAAACAGCACATCAAAGGCCGTCGCGGTGCGAAATTGCTGACCGCCTGTTTGGTATTCGTTACCTTTATTGACGACTATTTCCACAGTCTTGCCGTCGGTGCGATTGCCCGCCCTGTAACCGACAAATTCAAAGTTTCCCGCGCCAAACTGGCTTATATCCTTGACTCCACTGCCGCGCCGATGTGCGTTTTGATGCCGGTATCCAGCTGGGGCGCATCAATTATCGCTACTTTGGCAGGCCTTTTGGTGACTTACAACATCACAGACTACACACCGATGGGCGCATTCGTGGCCATGAGCCTGATGAATTACTACGCCGTCTTCGCGTTGATTATGGTGTTTGTCGTGGCTTGGTTCTCCTTCGACATCGGCTCCATGGCCCATTTGGAACGTGCCGCTTTGAACGAAATTCATGATGAAACCGTTGAAACAGGCCATCCCAACGGCCGTGTATTCGCACTGATTGTTCCGGTTTTGGTGCTGATCGTCACCACTGTTTCCGCCATGATTTACACTGGCGCACAAGCTTCTGAAACCTTCTCTTTGCTCAGCGCGTTTGAAAATACAGACGTGAACACTTCCCTCGTGTTCGGCGGTACTTGCGGCGTATTGGCCGTCATCCTCTGCACCATCGGCACCATCAAAACCAGCGATTATCCCAAAGCCGTTTGGCAGGGCATCATCTCTATGCGCGGCGCCATTATCATCTTGATTTTGGCATGGATCATCAGCACCGTTGTCAGCGAAATGCACACCGGCGAATACCTCTCCACCTTGGTAGCAGGCAATATCCATGCAGGCTTCCTACCCGTGATTTTGTTTCTGCTCGCAGGCGTGATGGCCTTCGCTACCGGCACAAGTTGGGGCACATTCGGCATCATGTTGCCGATTGCCGCCGCCATGGCCGTCAAAGTCGAACCTTCGCTGATTATCCCTTGCATGTCCGCCGTCATGGCCGGTGCCGTATTTGGCGACCACTGCTCGCCGATTTCCGACACTACCATCCTCTCTTCTACCGGCGCACACTGTAACCACATCGACCACGTTACCTCGCAATTCCCTTACGCACTAACCGTTGCCGCCTCTGCCGCTATCGGCTACCTGATTTTAGGCATGACCGGCTCTGCACCTTTAGGTTTTGTGGTAACCGGCATCGTGATGGTTGTGTTGATTTTCATCTTAAAAGACAAGAAAAAAGCAACTGCCTAATTCAAAACCAATATTCAGACGGCCTGAGATATTCATACACTCTCAGGCCGTCTGAACATAACGATTATCCAATATATACATTATTCAGGACAAAACAATGAATACGCCTCATCTTCCACGCGGCCCAGTCATGGCCGACGTCGCTGCCTATCATCTGACCGAAGAAGAAAAACAACGCCTGCTCGACCCTGCCGTCGGTGGCGTTATTTTGTTCCGCCGCAACTTTGAAAACGTTTCCCAGCTCAAAGCTTTGGTTCAAGAAATCAAAGCCGTCCGCACGCCTGAACTCATCATCGCCGTCGACCACGAAGGCGGACGGGTTCAACGTTTTATTGACGGTTTCACCCGCCTGCCGGCCATGAACGTATTGGGCGAAATTTGGGACAACGAAGGCCAAGAAGCCGCCTGCGCCCAAGCAGAACAAGTCGGCTGGGTTTTGGCGACTGAACTCTCCGCCTGCGGTATCGACCTATCCTTCACGCCTGTTTTGGATTTGGACTGGGGTCAATGCGCCGTCATCGGCAACCGCAGTTTCCACCGCGACGCTAACATCGTAACCCAGCTTGCCCTTGCCTTACAAAAAGGCCTGAACAAAGGCGGCATGAAATCTTGCGGTAAACACTTCCCCGGCCACGGCTTTGTCGAAGGCGACAGCCATCATGTCCTGCCTTGCGACGAACGCAGCCGCGAAGCGCTCGAAGCCGCAGACCTTATCCCCTTCCGCGCACTGAGCCAGGCAGGCATGGCCGCAGTTATGCCTGCCCACGTCGTGTACCCGCAAATCGACAGCCAACCTGCCGGCTTCTCCGAAAAATGGCTGAAACAAATCCTGCGCCAAGAAATCGGATTTAACGGCGTTATCTTTTCAGACGACCTGACCATGGAAGGCGCATGCGGCGTCGGCGGCATTAAAGAACGCGCCCGCCTTTCTTTTGAAGCAGGCTGCGATATTGTACTGGTGTGCAACCGCCCTGACTTGGTCGATGAATTGCGAGACGGTTTTCACGCGCCGGCAAACGCCGATTTGGCCGCACGTTGGCAATACATGGCCAACACATTGACCATCCAGGAAGCAGCCGACATCATGGCAACCGAAGCATTCCAAGCCGCCCAACAAGCAACTGCCAAACTGGCAACTCCAAAAGACATCGCAGGCGGTGTCAAAGTCGGCGAAGCATTCTGATTCAAGGCCGTCTGAAACATTGACGGCAAATAAAAAAAGGAAGACTTGAAAAAGTCTTCCTTTTTTGTCTTCCTAATTAATGAAGTTTTACGTTATAGCGACGTTCCAAACGTAAGAATACCCATCCTAATACACTCGTCAATACAAGATAAATCAATGCAACCGTATAAAGTGGCTCTTGGAATATCGAATACTGACCTGTGATTGCTTTTTGAACAGACATAAGTTCAGGAACTGCAATAACAGACAGCAAAGAACTATCTTTCAAAAGTGTGATAAATTCACCTGCAAGTGGCGGCAACATACGGCGAAGAGCCTGAGGTAAAATCACATAACGCATCGCCTGGGTATAGGTCAGACCCAAAGAACGTGCGGCTTCCATTTGGCCTTTATCAATCGACTGGATACCGGCACGGAAAATCTCACAAACATATGCACCTGAGTTGGCAATCAAAGCCATTACACCTGCGATCAATGGGCCATAAGAGCGACGAAAATTAATTGCAGATTCTCCGCTGATTAATGCACCATCGGTAGGATGTACAAAAAATGGGAAAATAACAAAAGCCCAAATAATAACTTGAGCAAGCAATGGCGTACCGCGGAACAATGCAACATACACAAAAGAAATCTTACGCAAAACCCAAGCCAATGCACGTATCGGCGCACCGGCTTTTTCCGGATTAACCAAACGAGCCAATGCCAACAGCAAACCTAAAATCGAACCGCCAATCGTTGCAACCACTGTAATTCCCAGCGTCGCTAATACGCCGTAAAAAAACATCCAGCGGTATTCATAAATAATGTCAAAACGAAAATCCATAACCCTTCCGTCGGTCAAAATCGGTAACTAATCCGAATATTTTTTAAAAATGAAGCTTGATATTTTACAAGAAAATACATTGCTTGAACGGTTTTTTGTTAAATTAATCCACCCAACCCTGCTTTTTTACATTTCCAACGTATTGCAGCCCCTTTTCACCTTTCATCATATAAGACATTTTCCGTATAAAAAACAAAGCGCAAACCCGACACAAAATTGACCGAAACACAAAAACAGCGGATAATCCGCCCATTCTTCAAACATCTTTCAGACGGCCTTCCCTCTTTCCTTAAGGGCCGTCTGAAAACATTTTAAAAAGCATAAAACATGAAAGTACCCGAACTCTTATTGCCTGCAGGCGGCCTCGAACGCATGCGCGCCGCCTACGATTACGGCGCAGACGCCGTTTACGCCGGCAGCCCGCGTTACTCCCTGCGCGCCCGCAACAACGAATTTGCCAAACTCGACGTCCTCGAGCAAGGTATTAAAGAAGCGCACGAGCGCAACAAAAAATTCTTCCTGACCGTCAACACGCTGCCGCACAACTCCAAACTCAAAACCTTCGTTTCCGATATGGAACCCTTGATTGCCATGAAACCCGACGCGCTGATTATGGCGGATCCAGGTTTGATCATGACCGTGCGCGAAAAATGGCCGGAAATGCCGATCCACCTGTCCGTTCAGGCAAACACCACCAACTACTGGGGCGTGAAATTCTGGCAGAACATCGGCGTCGAGCGCATTATTCTGTCGCGCGAATTGAGCATGGAAGAAATCGCCGAAATCCGCCAAGAATGTCCCGACATCGAACTCGAAGTCTTCATTCACGGCGCATTGTGTATCGCCTACTCCGGCCGTTGCCTACTCTCCGGCTATTTTAACCACCGCGACCCTAACCAAGGTACTTGCACCAACTCCTGCCGTTGGGACTACAAAGTCCACAACGCCACTGAAAGCGATGCGGGCGATGCCCAACTGCTGCAAGGTTTCAACTTTGAAAAAGCCCAAGAAGAAGCCAACCAAAACTTCGAAGGCATCAACGGTCAAAAACGCCATCCCTACGCCGACAAAGTTTTCCTGATTGAAGAGTCCAACCGCCCGGGCGAAATGATGCCGATTATGGAAGACGAACACGGCACCTACATCATGAATTCCAAAGACCTGCGCGGCATTGAAGTGGTTGAAAAACTGGCCAAAATCGGCGTGGACAGCCTAAAAGTCGAAGGCCGCACCAAGTCGCTCTACTACGTCGCCCGCGTGGCCCAGTCCTACCGCAAAGCGATTGACGATGCCGTTGCAGGCCGTCCGTTTGATTACAGCCTGTTGAGCGAACTCGAAGGCCTTGCCAACCGCGGCTACACCAGCGGCTTCCTCGAGCGCCACCAAACTCAGGATTACCAAAACTACCTGACCGGCCACTCCATCGCCAAACAAAGCCAATATGTCGGCCACGTTACCGAAATCGACGAAAACGGCTGGGCAACCATCGAAGTCAAAAACCGCTTTGCCATCGGCGATTCACTCGAAATCATCCACCCAAGCGGCAACCAAACCATCAAATTGGAACAAATGACCCGCAAAGGCCAGCCTGTCGATGTAGCACCCGGCAACGGTATTCAGGTCAAAATCCCCAATATGCAGGGCAAAGAAAAAGCTTTGGTTGCGCGGATTATGAATCCTTAAGCATCAACCAAACAAAGGCCGTCTGAAAGTTTCAGACGGCCTTTTAAATGATCTATGCTGTTTTAAGCCTGTTCTTGCAATACAGTGGCAATCAATTCTTCCGCACCGTCATCTGCCAGTTTTTTGGCGACAGCGCGACCCAAAGCATCGGCGTATTCGGCAGGTGCTTGCGCGTCCGCCTGCAAAATAACTGAACCGTCAGGATGGCCGACCAAGCCGCGCAAAGTCAGTAAGCCGTTTTCTTCAGTGCAATATGCGGCCAGCGGCACTTGGCAGCTTCCGCCCAAAGCACGCGCCAACGCGCGTTCGGCCGTCACGCAGGCGTGTGTGGTATCGTGGTTCAAAGGCTTCAAGACTTCGTACAAATCTTCGCGATGCGCTGCAATTTCAATACCCAATGCACCTTGTCCGGCTGCAGGCAGACTGTCGGATTCCGACAAAATCATGCGGATGCGTTCGTCTAATTCCAGACGCTGCAAACCGGCGGCAGCCAAGATAATCGCGTCGTATTCGCCGTTATCGAGTTTGGACAACCGGGTTTGCACATTGCCGCGCAAAGGTTTGATAACCAAATGCGGATAGCGCGCGCGCAACTGGGCTTCGCGGCGCAGGCTGGATGTGCCGACGACGGCGCCTTTGGGCATTTCTTCCAAACGCGCGTATTGGTTGGACACAAACGCGTCAAACGGATTGGCGCGTTCGCCGATGGCTGCAAGTGCGAAACCTTCAGGCAAATCCATCGGTACATCTTTAATCGAATGCACGGCCAAATCAGCCCGACCGTCATACAAAGCCTGTTCCAATTCTTTGACAAACAAGCCTTTACCGCCGACTTTTGACAAAGTTCTGTCCAAAATCTGGTCGCCGCGCGTGGTCATGCCCAAAATCTCGACTTCGCAATCGGGATACAGGGCTTTCAGACGGCCTTGGATATGTTTTGCCTGCCACATGGCAAGCAGGCTTTCGCGACTGGCGATAACGAGTTTTTTCGGGTTCATAATGGTTGCCTGAAAGATGGAAAACGGCATGAAGTCTATCATATTTTGGGCGGTTTTTCAGACGGCATGAGGGTGAATATGTTATATTTACGCCTAAAAACCAAATTTTCCGGACAACATGAAACGCGCCAAACAATATCCTTTTTTATCCTTACAGCGGCAACGTTTTCATCTGAACTTTGAAAACGCTTCTTCCGCCGCCGACCTTCCGAGCGAACACGATTTTTACCGCTGGGCGTGGTCTGCCTTGAAAAACGAATACCGCCGTGCAGACATCAGCCTGATTCTTCTAGACGAAGAAGAAGCCCGCGCTTACAACCGCGACTACCGCGGCAAAGATTACGCCACCAATGTATTGAGTTTTGCGCTCAACGAAGGCGAAATCCTGCCCGACCAGTTTTCAGACGGCCTGTATGGCGATTTGGTGATTTGTCCGCAAGTGGTTTTGAAAGAAGCCGCCGAACAAGGCAAAACACCCGAGCAGCATTTTGCCCACTTGACCATACACGGCACTTTACACTTGATGGGCTACGACCACATCGAAGACGATGAAGCCGAAATCATGGAAGCCGAAGAAATCCGCCTGATGCTGGCGGCAGGCTTTCCCAACCCCTACCAAGAGGACGAATATTAAAATGGACGGTACGCAGTCGAAACCCAAGTTTTTCGAACGCCTAATCTCCCGACTTGCCGGCGAGCCCGACTCCGCCGAAGACGTATTGACCCTGTTGCGCCAAGCGCACGAACAGGAAGTTTTTGATGCCGACACACTGACCCGGCTGGAAAAAGTATTGGACTTTGCCGAGCTGGAAGTGCGCGATGCCATGATTACGCGCAGCCGCATGAACGTATTGAAAGAAAACGACAGCATCGAGCGCATCACGGCCTACATCATCGAAACCGCCCATTCGCGTTTCCCCGTCATCGGCGAAGACAAAGACGAAGTTTTGGGCATTTTGCATGCCAAAGATCTGCTCAAATATATGTTTAATCCCGAGCAGTTCCACCTGAAATCCGTCTTGCGCCCTGCCGTTTTCGTTCCCGAAGGCAAATCACTAGCCTCCCTTTTAAAAGAGTTCCGCGAACAACGCAACCACATGGCGATTGTCATTGACGAATACGGCGGCACATCCGGTCTGGTAACCTTTGAAGACATCATCGAGCAAATCGTCGGCGACATCGAAGACGAGTTTGACGAAGACGACAGCGCCGACAATATCCACGCCGTTTCTTCCGAACGCTGGCGCATCCACGCCGCAACCGAGATCGAAGACATCAACGCCTTTTTCGGCACGGAATACAGCAGCGAAGAAGCCGACACCATCGGCGGCCTGGTCATTCAAGAATTGGGGCACCTGCCCGTACGCGGCGAAAAAGTTATCATCGGCAACCTGCAATTTACTGTTGCGCGCGCCGACAACCGCCGTCTGCACACCCTGATGGCCACACGAATTAAAGAAAACACGGATAAACCATGATTATTCTGGATCACGTCTCCAAACACTATCAAACACGCGACAACAAAGACTTTGTCGCCGTCGAGCCGACCAGCCTCGAAATCAAACAGGGGGAAATCTTTGGCCTGATGGGCTATTCCGGCGCAGGCAAATCCACCCTGCTGCGCCTGATTAATTTATTAGAACGTCCCGACACAGGCACCGTCAGCGTATGCGGCCAAGAGCTGACTGCGCTCAACGCCACGCAACTGCGCCACGCCCGACAAAACATCGGCATGGTGTTCCAACAGTTCAACCTATTGAGCAACCGTACCGTTGCCGAAAACGTCGCCTTTCCTTTAGAAATTGCCAAATGGCCGTCTAAAAAAATCCAAGCGCGTGTTGAAGAATGTTTGGAAATCGTTGATTTACAAGACCGTGCCAATCATTACCCGTCCCAACTTTCTGGCGGTCAAAAACAACGTGTAGGCATTGCCCGTGCGCTGGCGCCGCAACCTCAAGTCATCCTCGCCGACGAACCCACTTCCGCCCTCGACCCCGCCACTACGCGCAGCGTTTTGAAGTGTTTGGAAGACATCAACCGACGTTTCAACGTAACCATCGTCATCGTTACCCACGAAATGAGCGTTATCCGCCGCCTGTGCGACCGTGCCGCCCTCTTGGACAAAGGCCGTCTGCTGGAAATCATTGAAGTACACGGCAACCAAATCCATGCCCAATCCGAAATCGGGCAAGAGCTGATTCGAGAGGACTAATATGGCAGATTTAACATTTGAAAGTGCTGTTGAGACCATCGTCAGCATGAAGGGCGAAATTATCCAAGCCTTGGGCGAAACCTTTATTATGGTCGGCCTATCGACTACTTTCGCCGTTATCTTCGGTACGATTTTGGGCGTATTGCTGTTTGTGACGTCAAGCCATCAGTTGCACTACAACAAACAGCTGAATTTATTTTTGGACAACCTGGTCAACCTGATGCGCGCGTTTCCTTTCGTCATCCTGATGATTGCCATGATTCCTGTTACACGCGCCATCATCGGCACGACCATCGGCCCGGTTGCCGCTTCATTGGTATTGAGCGTATCCGGCTTGTTCTACTTCGCTCGTTTGGTCGAGCAAAACCTGCGCGAAGTACCCAGAGGCGTGATTGAAGCGGCCTCCGCAATGGGCGCTTCCCCCATGAGCATCATCTGCAAAGTGCTTTTGAATGAAGCACGCGCAGGTATGGTTTCCAGCATTACCGTACTGGCTATCGGCCTTCTGTCGTACAGCGCGGCGGCAGGTATGATTGGCGGCGGCGGCTTGGGCGACCTTGCCATCCGTTACGGCTACTACCGCTATCAAATGGAAGTCATCATCTTCATCGTCGCCATCCTGGTTTTACTCGTTATCCTGATTCAAGGTATCGGCAACAGATTGGCACGCAAACTGGATAAACGTTAAACAAACCAGGCCGTCTGAAATAGATTACTATTTTTCAGACGGCCTGTTATCTATTTAGAACATATTAGGATATATATTCCAAATAAATTTACAAAAAACATCCTCATATTTCCAAAATAGATTTACAATCCCTCTTTTTTGACGGCGGCGGCTTGAGGCCGTCTGAAACCGTTTTATCATCCATTAGGAGCAAAATATGCAAATCAACACATTCTTCAAAACCCTTTCAGCCGCTGCGCTGGCCATCGTACTGGCTGCCTGCGGCGGTCAAAAAGACAGCGCGCCTGCTGCTTCTGCCGCTTCTTCTGCTGACAACGGCGCAGAGAAAAAAGAAATCGTCTTCGGTACAACCGTCGGCGACTTTGGCGATATGGTAAAAGACCAAATCCAACCGGCTTTGGAGAAAAAAGGCTATAAAGTCAAACTGATCGAGTTCACCGACTATGTTCGCCCCAACCTTGCTTTGGCTGAAGGCGAATTGGACATTAACATCTTCCAACACAAACCTTATCTGGACGACTTCAAAAAAGAACACAAGTTGGACATCGTTGAAGCCTTCCAAGTACCGACTGCACCTTTGGGCCTGTACCCTGGCAAACTGAAATCTTTGGACGAAGTGAAAGACGGCGTCAGCGTTTCTGCACCTAACGACCCATCTAACTTTGCCCGTGCATTGGTTATGTTGAACGAATTGGGCTGGATTAAACTGAAAGCCGACGTTGATCCGCTGACTGCTTCTAAAAACGATATTGCCGAAAATCCAAAAAACATCCAAATCGTAGAGCTTGAAGCCGCCCAACTGCCACGCAGCCGTGCCGACGTTGACTTTGCCGTCGTTAACGGCAACTACGCCATGAGCAGCGGCATGAAACTGACTGAAGCCCTGTTCCAAGAGCCAAGCTTTGCCTACGTTAACTGGTCTGCCGTCCGCACTGCCGACAAAGACAGCCAATGGCTGAAAGATGTAACCGAAGCCTACAACTCTGACGAGTTCAAAGCTTACTCACAAAAACGCTTTGCCGGTTACAAATATCCTGCTGCATGGGGTGAAAACGCAGCTGCAGGTGCTCAAGCCGAAGCTGCTTCTACTGCTTCTGCAACCAAATAAGTAACTTTTTGAAAAAAGGCCGTCTGAACATTCAGGCGGCCTTTTTCTATTGCTTATCTCTTCTCAAAGCTCAAAACAAGTTTTTTGATTAACGCCAAACACTTACATAATTCCCTTTTTAAAACCAAATCAATATGTTGTAAAAAAGTTCAATAAAAAGTCATATTTTTATTCAATAAAATCAATTACTAAATGAATTATTCTAATTTTTTATAATATTCACTAGTAATGTTCCGTTTATCCTGATATTATACCGTTCATCTAAAGACATCCGGTTATCTGCATTACAGACCGTTCATCTGAATTGCTTCAAACCACTTTGTCGGATTTTCCCATATATGTTGTGTTTCTCCGTATCGAAGGGGTTTGAGCGGTTGAAACCGTATTGCTTAGATATTAAAGCTTCATGCTTTGAAATGAGTGAATTTTTGTTTTAAGTGTCGTAATCTCTTGCTAATTACTCCCAGCTGCAAGAGTTTCAGGGTTGCCCCCTTGGGCAGCCCTTCTTTTTTTATCCTCCATTATTTCAGTAATCGAGCCTTCCCTGTCCTATGCACATAGTCAAAATCGCAGGCAAGGCTGGCCTTCCCCTCAGCCTCCAATCTTCTTCAATTCATTATTCGTCATCACCAGCCAAACCTGTGCATTTTTAACTTGAGCCGCAGTACGGATGGCCGCTTCATCCATAATAGAAAATGCAGTAGAAAAAGCATCGGCAACCGCCGCACTTTCCACCATAACGCTCATGCTTTTATAGCGCGGCTGGCTTCCGCCTGTACGCGGATCAAAAAGATGGGTAAATTTGCCAGCTTCGTCCATTACCGTGCCATAGCCGCCAGATGTAGCAAAGGCTTGGTTTTTCATGGCAATGGTGGTCAGGATTTGGTCTTCTTGGTCGGGATTGCGAATACTGACATTCCACTCGCGCTGGTTGGCATTATCAAAGCCGTAAATTTCCCCCATATCAATCAATGCCTGGGTAACGCCTTGCTGCTTCAACAATTCGGCTACTTTGTCGGTGATATAGCCCTGCGCAATGCCGTTGAGCGACAAGCCCATGCCTTTTTGGGCAAAACGGATTTCTTTGGTATCAAAATCGACTTTGTTAAAATCCACTAATTCGAGCGTTTCTTTAATACTGCGTTCGGATGGCGGCGTTTCAGTTTTGGGGTTTCGTCTGAAGTGGTCGGCATACAGATTCCACAAAGGCTGAATGCTGGGATCAAATGCACCCTGCGTCAGCTGATGGATATCTCGGCTGATACTGAGCAGCTGCAAAAAATCGGATGGCGGATTTTTCAGACGGCCTTCTCGGTTTAAGCGGCTAATCATGCTGTCATCCCGATACAGGCTGAAGATTTTTTCCAATCGTGAAACTTCCGCCAATACTTTGTTGACCAGTATTTCCGCCTGCTTGCGCTCAACGCCGAACAAACGCAACTCCGCACCCGAACCCAACGCAATACCTCTCCAAATAACTGGCTGCTCTTCTTGATTCAGGCTGGCCGGATGAGTCGGCTGATTGGTTCTGCGGCTAATGGCAAAGGGAATGCCGACACCAGCGGCAAGTGTGGCGGCGATGGCAAGGAAACGGCGGCGCGTTAAGGGGGTGGACATAAAGTATTCCTTGGATTTTTATCTTTACATTGAAAGCCGCATTCATTAAATCATCAATCGACAGCTTCCAACATAAAGGCCGTCTGAAACAGTTTCAGACGGCCTTTATTGGTTGTTTTATTTGAAAATGTATTCGTCGGGCATCTCTGCAAAACCGACTACTCTGCCGCCTTTCTCTTTGGCGAATTTTTCAGCCTGAGCCTTGTCGGCAAACGGAAGCGCGTCTTCCGCACCCATGCCGCCGATAAAGCTGCTTTCGATGACGTAATAGGCTTTTTTCGCATCTATCCATTCGGCGTCGGCATTGGGTTTTTCCCAATCTTTGACTTTGCCCATATCGGTAACATAGATAGCATGAATGCCTTTGGGCTCTTCAGGCAGTTTAGTGTAGCCGAACATCTGCTTGATGGTGGAAAACCAAACCGGTTTGTCAGGTTTGCCGTTCAAGAAGATTTGCGCTTTAGGGCCGTTGTGTTCGGTCAAGTTCATGCTGCAGTAATGACCGACTGCACTGTCGCTGATTCGTTGGGGCGTAGGCGGAGGAGTATTTTCCTCTTTGCTACAAGCAGATAAAGCAAGGATGGTGAATGCTGTAAATAATATTTTTCTCATATTTGTCTCTTTCCGAAAATCCAGGCGGCCAAGACCAAGGGAATGATAACCCATAATACCTGCGCCGTCAGCAAAACCGGCATAGTCAGGCTGATTTGATCGCTCAAACCGGCCATCCCTGCGTACATCGCGGTGTTTTCATAACCGGTCAGGTTGAGCAGACGGTAAATGTCGGAAGGATTGAACAAGAGAATGGTTTCTACAACAGGCGCGGTAATAACTTGTTCAGTATCGGCAACCAAAACACCCAAAAGCGCCATATCGAAAATCACCACAAAAAACAGCCATACGCCGATGGCGATACCGGCGGCAGTACCGCGTTCTTTGACTTTTGCGCTAATCAAATAACCCATAGACAAAAAGGCTGCACCAAGAATCACACTGGCAACAATCAGGAGGGCAAAAGGTTTCCATGCGGCAAGGTCAAAGCCGCCGTTGGCAAGCTGGAGGGTAATGCCCGCCAATCCGTAGCCTGCCGTGGTGGCAAGGGCAAGGATGATGAGATGGCCGATAAATTTGCCGGCAAGGATTTGGTTGCGCGAAATCGGATAGCTCAACAACAGCGCCATCGTGCCGCGTTCGATTTCGCCAATCAGCGCATCATAAGAGAGCAACATCGCAATCAGCGGAATCAGGAAAATCGACAGGCTGGAGAGGCTGACAACGGTAACGGTCAACGGATCGACTTTGACTGTACCGGTAGGCGAGCTGCCCAGGAAACCCAATGACAGGGCAAGCGCGGCAAGCAGGAGTGCGGCGGCGAGGACCCAACGGTTGCGCAGGCTGTCGCGGACTTCTTTGCCGGTAATAATCCAAACGGGGTTCATACGTCTTCCCTTTTTAAGAATTGTGCGTACATATCGTCAAGTGTCGGGGTATGGATATCGATATAGGCAAGGTTGCCCAAATCACCCAATTCACTCAAAAGCCCCATACGCTCTTCGGCTTTACATTGCGCTTTATACGACAGCCCGTCTGAAAGCGGCTGCCAACGCTCGCTCAACGGACGCGCTTCTTTCAAACGAACATTGACGGTCAACGGCAAACCACTTTGAACATGCAACTCATCCATGCTGCCATCGGCAACTTTCACACCGTTTTTCATGACGATAATGCGGTCGGCGTGGCCATCGAGTTCGGCAAGCGCGTGCGTGCTGAGCAATACGGTTGCACCGCGTCCATTCAGTTCGCGCACGACTTCGTAAAACATTTGGCGTGAAGCCGGGTCAAGGCCTGTGGTCGGTTCGTCAAACAATAAGACTTTAGGCTCGCCCAACAAGGCTTGTGCCAAAGCGAGACGTTGGCGCATACCTTTGGAGTAAGTGCCGACACGGCGGCGTGCCGCTTGAGAAATGCCGACGCGTTCCAACAACTCACGGTTTTTCCTCAAGGGCTGTTTTTTAAGTTTGGCATAGAAATCCATGGTTTCAATGCCGGTCAATGAAGGATGAAGCGCGACGGTTTCAGGCAGGTAGCCGATTTGGCTGCGAAGCAGTGCGCCTGCCTTACTGCCGGTACGCTCGCCCAGCAACATGACTTCGCCTTCGGTCGGCGTAATCAGGCCGAGTATCAGCTTCATGATGGTGGATTTGCCTGCACCGTTATGCCCTGCCATGCCGACGCTTTCGCCTGCTTTGAGGACTAAATCGACTTGGTTGACGGCTTTTTGACTACCGAATTGTTTGGTCACGTTTCTTAATTCGACGTGGTTGGTCATGAATAATTCCTTTGTGCCGTTTCAGACGGCCTCATGAAAAAGGCCGTCTGAAAACATGTTTAATTCAAAGATCCGTTTTCGGCATCGCTCCAATCGGATTGGCGCGTACTGGCTTCGTGCAACAGCTCATCCTTCATGGCTTCGTATTTGGTGCTTGTTTTGTTGCTGATCGGTTTCATCAATGGCTTACTGTCGATGACGCCGCCCGGCAAAATAGCGGGGAACTGAGATTGCGCCCATTTGACAATGCTGACGGCAGGACTGTTCATCAGCAGACGGGACACGGGGGCGCGCCAAATGATTTGGTCGATAATGCCGTTCGGTCGATAGGCGTTGTCGCCAAAACCATCGCCATCAAGATCGAATGTACTGTTGTCGCTCCAATAATTGCCTCGGCCGCCCTCTCCCCAATCAAGGAAACGGGTGCTGACGTATTTAACTTGGCTTTCGTTGTTGATAAACGAATTATTGGACAGACTTGTGCCTTCAATAGCCGCGGTAAAGTGAATGCCGATTTGACAGTTTTCAAAATGGTTGTCAAAAATTTTATTGAAGTTGGCGTTATAGGCGAATACGCATTTACCGGCTTTGTTGATAATGTTATCGTTAATATCGGAATGGTTGACGTAATTGAGCATAATGCCTTGGTCACGGCTGCCTACGGCGATATTGCCATACACTTTGAGACGCTCTGAGAACATCAACACATAGCCCATATTGTTGCCGACAGAGATGTTGTTGCTGACCTCGCTGTCGTTGGTGTACATATAATGCACTGCAAAACGCAAATCGCTGAAACGATTGCCTTTATAGGTATTGTTTGTACTGGTATTAGAAAAAATACCGTCACGGCCTTTGGAAATATCGTTGTCGACTACTTGCGCGCCCGGCGCATTCCAAACCGTTACGCCATTACCGCGCTCATTCACACGCAATGTGGCTTCCCCGACAATCTTATTTTCGCGCACCATCGATTCTGCCGCGCCATGGATGTATACGCCGACTGAGTTGTCCAAGACATTATTGTGTTCAACCAATGCTCGCGGAGCCGTTTCCTCAAGATAAATCCCTGCATCCATGGCCGGCAGGCTCAAGCCTGAATTGGAAACGGTCAGATTGCGCAGAGTTACGTCAGGCGCATGAACGGCAATGGTACGCCCGCTCCTGTCGCCGACAATCTTGGCGGAGCGATCGGCCGGACCTTCAATGGTAATCGGTTTGTCGATATAGAGTTTGGTCTTGTATGTACCGGAGGCAAGCTTGAGCGTATCGCCGGCTTGGGCGCGCGCTAAAGCATCATTGAGATTGTCTTGTGCGGATACGTTGATGACTGAGGCAAAGGCCGTCTGAACCATACTGCCCAATAGCAATACGAATGCGGCACGTTGCCATTTGGAACGATGGGATGGTGTATGCGTCATAATTATATCTCAATTTCAGACGGCCTGTTTTCTACATGGTAAACATATGCAGAAACAGGTATTTTGATGTTATAGCAAAGCTGTCTGATGATGGCTTATATCTCATTGCAATATCTGCAGACAAACAGCTTTGCTATAAAGGCCGTCTGAAAGAATGTCTTTTCAGACGGCCTGAAGGATTAAATCATCAAACCAAAATTATTTTGGTTTAACAATCATTTGACCTGACATTTCCATGTGCAATGCGTGGCAGAACCATTGGCAGTAATACCAGTGTACGCCTGGACGGACTGCTTTGAAGGTTACAGAAGATGTCGCTTGCGGGCCGATCTCCATAGCGATACCGTAGCCTTCCAAAGTGAAACCGTGAGTCAAGTCCTCAATGGTCTCAACGTTGGTTACGTATACGGTCACTTCGTCGCCTTGGTTCACTTCAAATTGAGGGATACTGAATGCAGGCGCAACGGCAGTCATGTACACGCGTACTTTGTTGCCTTCACGTACGACTTTAGCGGCTTTTTCCAGCTCAACACCGTCTTTTTGCGCTTGTTCCAAAGCATCTTTCCAGAACCATGGGTCTTTGCGGTCCCAAGTTTTGCTTGGGTTCACTTTGGAAGCGGAAACCAGACAGAAGTCATGTGGTTCTGCAAAAGTCGGGTTGTCGTGAACCAGACGCATTTCGTCGCCGGAGATGTCGATTAATTGGTCACACTCAGGTTTCAGAGGGCCTGCGTTCAGGAAGCGGTCTTTGGAGAATTTGTTCAAAGACACCAACCATTTACCGTCGGCTTCTTTAGTTTCACCCATGGTAGTGTGGTTGTGACCAGGTTGATAGTGAACGTCCAATTTTTGTTTAATCGGATCGATTTTCTCGCCTTTGTAGGCTTTAATCGCATCGTCGATGTTCCATTTCACCATTTGGCTGTCGATAAACAATGTAGTATAGGCATTGCCGCGACCGTCAAATGCAGTGTGTAATGGGCCAAGACCCAGTTGAGGTTCAGCTACGACAACATCGCGCTCTTTAATTTTGCCTGCAAACAAATCGTCCAGTTTGCTGACATCCAATACGGTAACGGTTGGAGACAGTTTACCGTTGAGCATGATGTATTTGCCGTCAGGGCTTGCGTTACAGCCGTGAGGAGAGTTAGGTACAGGGATGTAGCGGGTGTATGGAGAGTTGGCTTCTGCACGGCCGTCCAACATTTTCACGCCGTTAACTTCTTTGAAGTCGCCTTTTTTGATGCCTTCTTCGATAGCGGCCAGGTTAAATACTACACACCAGTCTTGCTCGTTAGAAGAAGCACCTTGTACAGTCAGAGCGCGTTCAGAGTTATAGCAGGTAGAGAAAGAGTATTTACCTTGGTAGTCGGCATCGCCGTTGTCCAAGTTACCGTCTACCAAAACTTGCCATGCGATTTCCATGGTTTCGCCGTCAATTGCGGTATAAACGGCATTCCAAGTTTTCGCATCATCCCATTTACCTACGCCGTCAACTGGAACAATGTGTTCGCCGTTGGCAAAAACGTAACCGGTTTTCGGATAACGTTGCGGACGCAGACCGTGGATACCTGAAGCATTAGGAATATCGATGATTTTATCGGTTTTCATTACATCCAAGCGGACGCGGCAAACACGGGTGTTTGCTTTATCGTTGGCGTAAGCATAACGGCCATCGTAAGTTTGGTCGGTGAAAGACAAGTGCGGGTGGTGCAAGTCGCCGTTAGGGTAGCAACGCAGACCGCTGTCTTGCAGGAATTTACGGGTTTCCGGCGTAATGTTTCCGTTTAAAACGCTCAGACTCTCGTTGGTACGACCCCAACCAGTAGCGCTGTCCATATTGAATACTGGGATACGCATCAGTTCGCGCATAGATGGCAAACCGATCAAGCGCATTTCGCCTGATTGACCGCCTGACAGGAAACCGTAGTATTGGTCAAGTTCGCCTGGACCGACTTCGGAAGTTTGTTTGCCCGGTTCGGCAGAATGAGCAGCGGCTTTTTCGGCAGGAGCTGCGCCAGAAACAGCAGCTTTGTCACCCTCACCGTTAGAGCAACCGGCCAAGCCCAACAAACCGGCACCGGCAATACCTGCGCCGGAAGCAGCGGCAGTACCTAAGAATGAACGACGGCTTAAGCCGTTTTGTTCTAATTTTTCGTCTGACATACGACACTCCTTGGATAAAATCCGGCGGCCGATTTTTTTCAGACGGCCTACCGATGAAAAAATTTCTAAGTTGGGCTGCCGATACAGCCCTCTTTTTTATAAATAACTACTTATCAACACTAATTGCCGATTCTTTTTTAACAAACTGAACAACTTGTTCTTGAGCATTTTTCGTTGCTGCCGCATCGTGCTGCTCAGATTTTGCTGCCGCTTGTTTTTGTTTTTTCTTATTCGTTGCCACTACTTGAGGACAACGCGTATCGTGGTGATACATTACCTGGCAATGCAGGCATTGGATACATTCGTTCGGATGGATATCGCCTTCTGGTGCAATGGCCTGTACCGGACATTCATGCGTACAAATCTGACAAGGATTGCCACACATTTTATAGCGGCGCAGCCAGTCAAACACACGGAATCGACCCGGCAATGCGATACCCGCACCCAAAGGACACAGATAACGACAGAAGAAACGTTCGATAAACAATCCGGCAATCAGCAAAGCTGCAGCAAACAATACAAACCACCATTCGCGCATAAACTTCAGAATAATTGCGGTTTTGAAAGGTTCAACTTCTGCAAATTTTTCAGCAGTACCCAAATCATACAGGGAAATAGCCAGCAAACCGAAGAAGATGACGTATTTAATGGCTGTCAGGCGCGTATGCAACAGATGTGGCACAGTAATTTGTTTTACGCCCAGTTTTTTAGCAATGCGATTGGTCAATTCTTGCAACGAACCGAAAGGACACAGCCAGCCGCAGAACGTACCCCTGTTCCACAACAGCATGGTCGCCGCTGTAAAGAGCCACAGAATGAACACCAGCGGATCCATCAGGAAGAATTCCCAGTGGAATTCAGTCAAAATTGCGGAGAACAAGGTCAATGTATTGACGACCGACAATTGCGCTTGCGCATACCAACCAATATAAACCAGGGTAAATGTCAGGAAGCAGAGGCGGAAACGGTCATACCATTTTTCGTAACGTACAATCCAGTCTTGGAACAGGAATACCAACAGGAGAATTGTCAAAGCAATACCGACAACAATAATTTGACCTTGTTTGGCTTTCCAAACCTGTTTCCAAAGTTGGTTGGAAACACCATCATCACCGGCAGTCGCATCTTCGGCAATACCCGTACTTTCAGGAGCTGAAGCTACAGCCGCAACTTGCTCAACCGGCGCGCTGATTTCAACAGGTGGTGCTTTTGGATCATCGACATAGTAGCCTTTTGGCAATTCGTAATCCAAATCTGCATTCACAAAAGCTTTATCGTTAACGCTCAACACACGTTGAATCATCAGTTGTAAACGCCATGGCTCGGCAGCATCAAATTCCACACCTTCCGGGATGGTAAACCAAGAGACCTCTTTAAATGCAGGTGCACCTTCCGCTGCCAAAGCAACTACACGCTCATGTTGTGCATCAGTAAAACGGAAGCTGGTATCGCCCTGAATCATTTCGATACGGTCGAATATACCGCCACGCACATAGCCTGAGCCCTTCCAAGAGTATCGGCCTTCACCGGCAACCATAATCGCCTGTTGACCTGGTTGCAAACGTTTTTGCAGATTATTCCAACCGGCCTCACCTAAAAGGCTTTTACCGATAGAAGGTTGGCTGACCAAAGCAACATATAAATCAACGAATGTATCGTTACCATCACCCTGCTCTGCATGCTCAGCAACACCTGCTTTACCACCTTTTTCAAACAATTTGTTGATATCGTCAACAGAAATATGCAGATGACCAACAGCTTTTTGTTCTAACAGTGCATTCCAAGACTGAATATCTTGTTTATCAGAATTCACAGCACGACGGGGACGGGTTTGAACCGCAGGCTCATTTGCAGCTTGTTCACCAGAAGCGGCAGCAGCACCGGCTTGAGTCGCTTTATCCGTACCCAAATGATATTGATGAATAACCGATTTGACAGAACGCTGAATACTGTCGTTAATCACCATTAACGTTACAGTCGCACCACTGATGATATCACCAGGAGCCACGCCAGGCTGCGGAGGATTTTTAATAAAATTTAAGCCAATATATTTATCAATGAATTTATCAACACGGGATTGCGGAATACCAATCAGCATAATTGGTTCATGATGTTCAACCAATTTTGCTCCGGCAATAGTGCCATCATTGGCCAATGCAACCATCGTATCAATCGGCTTACTCGAATAACCGCGCGTATTAACCACATCAGTCGTGATATAAACCAAGCCAAGTTGCTCTTCGCCTTTATATACACGAGCAACCAAAGGCTTACCTTCAGGTTTGCCGTAGCGATCAGCACCAGGAAAAATTTCAGAAGGCTGAATTTTTGCCAAGAAATCAGGCAAGCGCTCTGCGTAAGCAGGTAGGCTTACTATCATCATAGAAAATACAGCAAACAGCACAAGGATTCGTTTCCAAATGCCACTTAAGCACTTCATTTCAAGACAGGACATGGCTATTCCCGATATATCGATACTCTAAACACTTATATTATATGAATCATCTATCGGCAATAATTTGATTAAAATCAAATTTACAAATCTTAAAATCAAATTCCACATGCTAATAATACTTTAGAACTATAAAAATAAATCTTTTATTAGTAGACATGAAATATAGGAAAATCAACTTAATCAATGACCATCTTTATATTGTTAACTTATTTATAATAATACTCAAAACAATTTCTAATATTTTATTTAGCATATATTTAATAGAATATAATCTGACTTAGATTTTCATAAGCCGTCTGAAAATATCGAAAATACTTTAACCTACCCTTGCAATAATAAAATACAGTCCCTGCAAAAACAAAAAGAGCCTGTATAAAACAGGCTCTTTTTCAGGCTAATCTTAAGTCAGATTAGAATTTGTGACGCAGGCCAACAGTACCAGCAGTTTTCTCGTATTTGTTGTCGCCTTTGCCTTCTTTCAACCAGCCGGCAGAAACCAGAGCAGAAGTGCGTTTAGAGAAGTCGTAGTCAGCACCAACGATAACTTGGTTGTAAGCGCTGTTCTCTTGTTTCACGCCTTCTTCTTTAGCTTTAAAGCCGTGAGCGTAAGAAACACGAGGAGTTACATTACCGAAGCGGTAAGCAGCAGTTGCACCAACTTCAGTACGTTCGTTTTTCTTAGCACCAGCTACGTCAGCTTTGAAGCCTTCGTATTGACCTACAACAGCAACCATCAGGTTGTTAGCATCGTAACCAGCAGTCAGACGGTGAGCTTGGTGATCTTTATAAGTACCAGCAGTCAAAGTAGTGTTGCTGTTGAACGCATCCAGGTAACCAGAAGTCAAGTCAGCACGTTTAGCATAAGAACCAGCGTAGCGACCGAAGAAGCCAGAGTTTTCGTAGTTCAGACCCAAGTCGTAAGACTCACGGCTTTTCACAGTGTGAGTGTATTTGTCGCCAGGGTTAGCATTGTCACGAGGTTGGTATTGTACGCTTGCGCTGAAACCACCCAATACAGGAGTATCGTAACGTACAGATACTTTACGAGAATCTACACGTTTGATTTTACCCAATTGCAGAGCGTCTGCGTTAGCATCACTAGATTCCCAAGGGTCGAAGCTATCGCTGCTGTCGTTCAGAGCAGTATTCAAGTTACCGGCACGAACTTTACCGAAACCGCCTTCCAAGCCCAAGAAAGATTCACGGTTAGCGAAACCAGAGTCACCACCGGCGATAGAAGTTTTTTGTTCAACTTGCCAGATAGCATTCAGGTTGCTACCCAAGTGTTCGTGGCCTTTGAAACCGATGCGAGAGCCGAAGTCAGCAATCTCAGTAGCAGTTTTAGAAGAAGTCTTACCCTCTTTTACTTTAGAAATTTCTACGCCAGCTTTAATTTGACCGTACAGAGTTACGTCAGCCATAGCTGCAACAGGCAGGGCAGCCAGAGTCAGGGCAATCAGGGATTTTTTCATTGCTGTATTCCTTTTCTATTGTGAAGAAATAACTTAAGCAGACCGGACAATCCGCTTAGGCTTACTTTATCGCTGGAATCAGCGATTCCATGACTGTCACTATAATTGTTCCTTTCTAAAAAAACAAACTTTATTCAATTCCCCCCCACTACCGTAGAAACCAAATAAAGGTAGAGACAACCCAAATAATGGAAATTTATTATTTAAAATCAATGATAAATTTCTTCAAAACCCAAATTTGCATTTTTACAACACTTTATCAGTTTACACATCAATCACGCTATTTTGTTGCTTTTATACCAACAATCCGCAGTCAGGCCGTCTGAAAATCATTACCTAGAACGCTCATCCACTCGGGCAAAGATAGTTGTGTCACCCCAAACTCATCAGGATAGTCAACACCTGTTAAATATAGACCATCAGACATAAAAGTTGGCGGAGCCTTCAATCTGCTTTTTGCATGAAAGACCGACTCAAACTCATCTACACTGATTCTGCCACTACCTACGTACACCAATGCCCCCATAATATTGCGTACCATATGATGCAAGAATGCATTTCCATGCAAATCAAGGCACAGATAGCGAGAAGTTCCACTAATCTTTGTACTATATAGTGTCTTTATAGGGGACTTCGCCTGACATTCGGCCGCTCGAAAGCTGGAAAAGTCATGTTCCCCCTCCAACAAGGCAGCAGCCTGCCTCATCAGATTTAAATCTAATTTCAAATGCGTCCACCCTACTCTGCCAACTAATAATGGAGAACGAACCGGTGAAGATTCCAATAAATAGCGATAATGGCGGCCATAAGCATCAAATCGGGCATGGAAATGAGGTACAACTTTTTGCGCAACCAACACAGCAACACCATCAGGCAAATGTGCATTGACACCACGCACCCATGCTTGCTCCGGACGACTTACTGACGTATCAAAATGCACCACTTGAGCAGTTGCATGCACACCCGTATCCGTCCTTCCCGCAACAATAGTATTAATTTGCTCCCTTGCTATTGAAGACAACGCCTGCTCTAAGGCCGTCTGAACAGTCGGCAAATCTCCGGCCTGTTTTTGCCAACCATAAAAACGGCTTCCATCATAAGAGAGGGTCAAAGCCCAACGCTGCATCAGATGCCCTGTTGTATTTGCTTGTTCAGTCATTTCTTATACTTCTTGTAAATTGATATTGTTGCCTACGCTTAAGCAACAAATATTAAAAAGGCGTGATCAACACACGCCTCCATTATGTATTTCAGACGGCCTTCATCTTCAACCATCACATAAAGCTGAAATCTTACCCAACTGATAATAGACTCAGCCAAAATCTTGCTTTTTAATTTACCATAAAAAAGATGCCGTCTGAAACGGCATCTTCATTTTACTGGTACTTATACGCCAAGCTCTTTCATCAGTTTTTGGGCTTTATACAGAATATCTCCTTCAGCCTCTTCAATCAGCGCTTGCAATGTTTCTCGAGCCGCTTCAGGATCACCGATTTCGATATACATCTTAGCCAAATCATATTTGGCTTCAAGCGGTGCAGTCATACCGACTGATTCTGAAACAAAGCCTCTTTCACTATTGCTTTTATCGGCAGCCACTGAAACATCTTCAGCTCCCCATTCCAATGCACCTTCTTCAATCACAAACTCAGAAGCAGCTTCTTCTTTCTCTACTTCTTCTTTGGTTTCTTGAATTTGCAAGTCTTGATCTTGCTTGATATCGAATGGCAACACATGGCCGTCTGAATCTTCAGGGGTATCTACCGTAAACTCGAGTGGCTCTTCATTTCTTGACTCGAAGACTTTTGTTTCTGTCGCAAAATCAAACTCATCAAATGTATTTACCTGCTCTTCTTTACGTTCAGGCATAACAACGGATACCGGCTGATATGGATTTTCCGGTTCAGGCTCGTACACGCTTTCTGTTGATTCGATACTATCCCAATCAGCATAGCGACGTTGCTCTGTCTCTGCATCATGCGTTACTGCACCTGAAAGAATACCTGTCTGACTATTGTCAATCTTACCCAAATCAAGTTTAACATCATTAATAGTGGAAGATTCTTCTACTTCATTGATGACCACATCATCTTCGAAATCGTCTTCGATAAACAGACCGTCTTGAATTTTTTCAGACGGCGTTACTTTAGTTGTAGCAACCGCAGCAGCTGAAGCAGCAACATTTTTCTGTACAGCCTTTTCTTCATCCTTACGGCTTACAGGCGCTGCTTCCGGCTCATCTTTACGTTTACCGGCAGCTTTCAACAACAACCAAGCAGCAATAAGGGCTGCACCGCCTGCCAATAACCATTTCCATAAATTACCATCTGATTCGCTTTCTGTTTGCTCCGCGACAGAATCAGTGGTTGCAACAGGCTCAGAAGCCACTATATTCTCTTGAGCATCGGAAGCCATAGCTTCTTGAATATCGGACGCAGGAACAGTCGATGCGGCTTTTTCATTAACCGCTGCAGATGCTGCTTGTTCTGTTTGTTCAGCTGAAGCTTGTTTTACTTCTTCCTGTTGCTGTGTATTTACGCCAGCATCTTTAACCTGAGCTTCAGTTTGAGCATCAGGCTGAACAACAGGTTTTTCTGTTTTAGCCTCTGTTGTATTAGCGGTTTCATTAGCTTTTTCTGTTGCCGTATTAGTTTTAGCAGGAGCAGAAGCAGCCAAGCGTTGCAATTCGCTACGGTTTGGAATATTCAGTACTTTACCTGCCAACATACGGTTGGCATTATTATCAATAAACACATCCGGGTTGGCATTTACCAAAGCCTGGATGGTTTGATCCAAGGTCATACCTTGCGGACGGATGCTCGACGCAATGGCCATCAGGGTTTCACCCGTACGCACCAAATGCTGTCTGCCTAAACGTGAGGCAGTGTCGTTTTTAGCAGAGGCCGTCTGAACTTGTTTTTTCTCAGCCTTACGCTGCACATCCTTACGCACCTGAGTGGCCTGATTACCTGCTGCTTTATTATTTTTCGTTGCAGGCTGTTGGACATTACGTGTCGGCTCGGAGGATTGAGATTCAGTGGCCGGACGGGTACGAACAGATGCAGCATCTTTAGAATCATATCCGGCCGGATCGATAATGGCGGTGTATTCACGCGATTGCGCGCCGATACCTACTTGGAAAACCAAAACAGGATCTTTGATGGCTTGAGAAGAGCGGATAGTAACGACTGCCTTATCGCCTGATTTGCGTACCGCCGCGCGCAAATTGCCATTTGAAATAGTGGCCTTACCGCCATTGAGCAGAGCCTGAGCTTCCTCACCAGTCACAGTGATACTGCCTGTAAAAGGCTCACCCAAATGAGATTGAACATTCAAGCCCCCCAAACCCGCAGAGGCACTGAGCGATGTCATTAAAGCGATAGAAGCTGTAATTAATTTAATATTGTGATGTTTTTTCAAAACGGATCCCCTGTTCGAAAATTATGGTACTAACCAATGTGCGCGCATTCAACCATATATTTACTAGATATTACGTCATGATATATTTTTAACCTATTCCTGCCAAGCAATAGAGGCTATTCAGCCTAAAACTCCTTAGCAAATCTATTACTTTTGCATGCTTGTGTTTCTTTTTTACAAATTTCGCTAACCCAAAACAAATATTTTATATAAATATATGTGGTATTAAAGTCATGGGGAAAGGTGCAAAAAAACACATCTCCCTGTATGATTAGCATTTACTCAATTAGTTTCATCATTAATATATGAAGATTTTGAGCGACTTATTCGCCGTATTCTTATTTTTCATCACATATATCATCACCAAAGACATGATTGCCGCAACGGCTGTTGCGGTTATAGTCGGCATTGCCCAAGCTGCGCTGACCTTTTGGAAACACCGTAAACTGGATACCATGCAATGGGTCAGCCTGATTTTGATTGTCTTTTTTGGCGGCGCAACGATTCTGCTGAAAGACAACCGCTTTATCATGTGGAAACCGACCGTTCTGTTTTGGATCGGCGCCATCGTCATGCTGTTCAGCCACCTTGCCGGTAAAAACGGGCTTAAAGCCGTCATGGGCAAAGAAATGCAGCTCCCTGATTTTGTATGGACGCGCCTGACTTATGCATGGATTGGCTTCCTGATTTTTATGGGTGCGGCCAACCTCTTTGTCTTTACGTATTTTCCAGACCAATGGGTCAATTACAAACTGTTTGGCACATTGGGTTTTACAATCATTTTTTCCATCGCACAGGGTATGTATCTGATGCGTTTCCAGCCTAAGGAGGATCAATAATGGAATATTTCATGCTTTTGGCAACTGATGCCGAAGATGTCCACGAAGCACGCATGGCAGTACGCCCTGCTCATTTAGCACGCTTAGAAGAATTGAAAGCGCAAGGCCGTCTGCTGACTGCAGGCCCCAATCCTTTACCAGATAATCCAGAACGCGTTTCCGGCAGCCTGATTGTGGCTCAATTCGAATCTTTGGACGCTGCACAAGAATGGGCTGAACAAGACCCTTACGTCGATGCCGGCGTATACGCAGAAGTATTGATTAAACCCTTTAAAGCCGTATTCAAATGAGCAATATGCGTCAAATTATCGAGGAACGCCTGCAGGCGCTTGAGCCTGAGTTCTTCGATTTTGAAGATGAAAGCCACCTGCACGCCGGCCATGCCGGTAATAAAGGCGGCGGGCATTACGCCATAGTGGTGGTCAGCAACGCATTTGAAAACATTGGCCGCCTCCAGCGGCAACGTATGATTAAGCAGCTTTTACAGGACTTGTTTTCAGACGGCCTGATTCATGCACTCAGTATCAAAGCAGCCACGCCGGACGAATACTTCCATTAAGATTACTGCCCAAACTTTGATTTCCAATCATTAATTTAAAAGAGAAATACGATGAAAAAAACCTACTTTGCTTCAGCCTTGATGCTTGCTCTGACTTCCGGCACCCTGTTTGCCCAAACTTTGGTGACCGTCAACGGCCAAGCCATCGACAGCAGCGTTATCGATGACCAAATCGCTTCCGTACGCGCCAGCAACCCGAACGTTCAAGACACTCCTGAATTGCGTCAAATGCTGACTGAACGCCAAGTTATCAGCACTGTTGTTACCCAAGAAGCTAAAAAATTAAAACTGGATCAAAGCGCTGAATTCAAAACTGCATTGGAGCAAGCGCGTGCCGATGCCGCCAAACAAGGTGCAGATAAAAAAGCCACATTCAAAACCGAATGGGCAGTTTTCGAAAATGATTTGTTAGGCCAAGCTTTCGCGGCGCATATCGTCCGTCAATATCCTGTCCAAGAAAAAGATGTCAAAGCCGCTTACAACGACTTCAGCAACTTCTATAAAGGTACTCAGGAAGTCCAACTGGGCGAAATCGTGACCGACAGCAGCAGCAATGCCCAAAAAGCCATTGCCGATTTGGATGCGAAAAAAAGCTTTGTTTCGATATTGAACCAATACTCAATTGACGAAGCGGCCAAAAAAGCCGGCGGCATCCCTAAAGCTTATGTTCCGCTTAAAGATTTGCAAGAATCAGCGCCTCCGCTTTACGCTGCTGTCAAAGACCTGAAAAAAGGTGCACACACTAAAACTCCACTGCAAAACGGTAATTTGTACGCCGTTTTCTATGTCAATGACCGTCGTAACGTTACTGTACCTTCTTACGAAGCCGCTAAAAACGAGATTGGCAACGACTTACAGGCAGCCCGTGTTGATGCGGCCATTCAATCATTACTGAAAAAAGCCAGCATCAAAGTCAACAAATAATATAAGGTGCCCGCCGTGATAGCGGCGGGCAATAAGGAACTCACATGAACATCAAGCCCAAAACTGCCGTTTTGGCTATCCTCGCCTTGTCAACCGTGAGCTTAGCAACCGCCAAAGCGCCTGAAATCGATCCCGCCCGTATCGACAGCATGGTCGCCGAAGTATTGAGACAGGCCGATCAACATCCCAACCAGACTGCCAAACCCGATGGCCAGGCAATCCGCAAAGATGTGGTTACACGTTTGCAGACTTTGGAAATTTTGAAAAATGAAGCCATCAAGGCTGGTTTGGACAAAGATGCGGAAGTGCAGAATCAGCTTAAAAACGTTGAAGCTGAGTTTTATGCCAACCAATACGCTGCCTATCTAGAACGCCAAACCGCGGTTGACGATGCTGAGTTGCGCCGTTTCTACGACCAGCAAACACGCATTATCAAGCTGCAACAAGTCAGCTTTGCTTCAGCCGACGAAGTACGCGCCGCGCAAGAACTGCTGCTCAAAGGCTTGTCATTTGAAGAGCTGATGAAACGCTATCCCAACCCCGAACAAGAGTTCGACGGCTTCATCTCTCCGCAGCAGCTCTCTCCTCAACTGGCTACCGCTTTTGCTGACATGAACCGAGGCGATGTAACGCATGAGCCGATTCAGATGGAAAGCCGTTTTTATCTGTTTAAACTCAGTGCAGTAGAACGCGATCCCAATGCCGAACCTTTCGAACTGGTACGCAATCAGATTGCCCAAGCCGTTAAACGACAAAAAGTCGAGAATCAGATCGAACGTATCTTAAAAGAAAACGACATTAATCCGTAAATTAATTCAATGGTTTCAGGCCGTCTGAAACTATATTTAAACCCCAAGGGCGTATCTTACGCCCTTTTTTACAAACTTCTTTTATTCAAAAACATCATGCGCGCTGTTATCCAAAAAGTTACCCAAGCTAAAGTTGACGTTTTGTCCGAAAACTCCTGCGAAACCTGTGGCGAAATCAACAACGGATTTATGATATTGATCGGCGTTACCCACACCGATACAGAAGCGGACGCCAAATACATTGCGGATAAAACCGCCAACCTACGTATCTTTGAAGACGAAAACGGCAAATTAAATTTATCGCTCAAAGATGTCGGTGGCTCGATATTACTGGTTTCTCAGTTTACCCTTTACGCCGATGCGCGCAGCGGCCGCCGTCCGTCCTTCTCCAATGCTGCCCCTGCCGAACAAGCAGACAAGCTTTATCAATACACCGCGCAACTTTTGCGCGAACATGGATTGACTGTCGAAACCGGCAGATTCCAAACCCATATGCAGGTCTCCCTTTGCAATGACGGGCCGGTTACCTTATTGCTTGATTCGCAAAAAACATTCTAAATCCCATAGGAAAAGGCCGTCTGAAATATTTCAGACGGCCTTTCCATTTCTGATCATTACTAAATCAAGCCTTGCGCTTTCACCCAGTTCACAATATCTGCCTCAACGGCTTCAGGCGAACCCGGATTGTCAATTTTGACACCGTACTCATCAGCACCCAGCTCTTCCAAAATCTCCAGCTGAGAATCCAGCATTCCGGCTTTCATATAATGCCCCTGACGCGACAGCATACGCTCAAGATTGATTGCTTGAGGCGGAGTCAAATGGATAAAAGCCACCTTCCCTTCTGCACCACGCAGAATATCGCGGTATTGGCGTTTGAGTGCGGAACAAGTAACGATGGAATATGTTTCCCCATTTTTTGCCTGCTCCGTCATCCAGTCACGCAAATTGCCGAGCCATGGGTAGCGGTCTTCATCCGTTAACGGAATACCTGCACCCATTTTATCGCGGTTGGCTTGGGTATGAAAATCGTCGCCTTCAGCATACGGACATTGGTTGAGATGTTTTTGCAAAGACAGCGCGGCAGTGGTTTTACCGCAACCGCACACGCCCATCATGACAAAATGTGTCGTCATTTTTCTACTCCTTGTTTATCTAGATTTTAACGGTATTTAAAAACGGGCGGATTGTGTTATCTCAAAAACACTATCCGCCCGTTCTTCCGATTAAACCAAAACAAACAACACTGACGATAAAGCAAAACCGATGAGTGCGATAAGTGTTTGGTTGACCGTCCATGTCTTCAAGGTCGTCGGCACATCCATATTCAACAGACGGCCGACAAGCCAGAAACCGGAGTCGTTAAAGTGGCTGCAACCAACGGAACCTGCCGCCGTAGCCAATACCACGCAAGTAATCTGCCAATCGCTGAAACCTGCCGCCGCAACGGCCGGTGCCATCAACGCGGCAGCGGTAGTCAATGCAACGGTCGCAGAACCTTGCGCAATACGCAAAGCCAAAGCCACCAAGAAACAACCCAGCAAAACAGGGATACCCAAGTCCGCCATACTGTCGGCCAAAGCCTTACCGATACCGGAAGCACGCAACACTCCGCCGAACATACCGCCCGCACCGGTAATCAAAATGACCGAGCAAACCGGACCCAATGCGCCATCAATGGTTTTCTCCAAAGCGCTGGCTTTTTCGCCACGTTTGCCACCCAATACATACAGGGCTACCAAAACAGAAATCAGCAAAGCAATCGGTGTCGAACCGATCATGCGACCAAATTGCACCCAGCCTTCATCTGCACTGACAACTTTCTCACTGATTAAAGTGGACAAACCGGTATTTAAGAAAATCAACAGCATAGGAATCAGCATAATACCAACAACGGTAGATGCTTTTGCAGGCGCTTTCGGTTGGTCATTATCTTGCGTACCACCACTGATCAGATCAGGAACAGGTACATGAATGCTGCGACCCAAAACTTTACCCAATAAATAGCCGCTGAAATACCAAGTAATCAAGGCAACAGGCAAACCCAAAATCAGCAGTTGACCAATATTTGCGCCATAGAACTCAGAAGCAGCAATCGGGCCAGGATGAGGCGGCAGGAAGACGTGCATGACCGAAAATGCGCCAATAGACGCCATCGCGTATGGCAGAACGGTCTGCTTCATACGGCGTGCCGTTGCAAACACAATCGGCAACATCACCACCAAGCCGGCATCAAAGAAAATCGGGAAACCAAAAATCAAAGAAGCCACGCCTAAAGCAAATGGTGCACGATTCTCACCAAAAATCTGAATCAGCGCATCTGCCAAAGACTGAGCGCCACCGGAAGTTTCCACCAAACGGCCGAGCATTGCGCCCAAACCGACCAGCAACGCCACGCTGCCGAGCGTACCGCCGAAGTTTTTGACCAATACATCATTAACAATGCTGCCCATAGGCAGACCTGTTACGATGGCAGTCAGCAGGCTGACCAATACCAACGTCAGCAAGGCATGAACGCGCAGTTTTACAATCAAAATCAAGATTAGCAAAATCGCTGCCGCGGCGATACCGAGCAAGGTACCGGCACTCAGCGTTTGAGTCCATCCATCCATTTTGAAGCCTTTCTCTGTAAGAAAAATACAAACTTATTAATGTTTCTTAACACACTTAGATAAGATAACACATTTCACTATGGGTTCATATGGATGGATTTAGTCAAAATATAAATTTCTCTTTTTCAAAACCCTTTTTGCAAGATGCTTGATAACTAAGAATAGCAAAGAAAAAACAAAGGCAATAAAAAGGCCGTCTGAAACGTAGTTAATTTTCAGACGGCCTGACATCATTCTTCTCGATAAAATAGAAACGAATATTTTTTCAATTACCTAAAATCAAGTATTTTCGGCTTATGCCTTGGTAAAAATCACCCCATTTCCCAAACGTAATTCCGGCAGTTTGGTATTAAAATCCAGCCCATTGAGGCATGAGGGACTGTTACACATTACTGCTTCGATTTCGGCAAAATCCTCGGTCAAAAATTTTAGCCGAATCAAAAGAATCTGGGCAGTAATGTTTTACGACTCCCCAAACATCCATCATACTTTTTCTTAAAAACTGAAGTGCGATGATACAAAGGCCGTCTGAAAAATTCTTCAGACGGCCTTGATTCTTAAACTTCTGCCGGTGGTTGCGGTGTATCTTCATCTTCCTGCTGCGTTTTCGCTTTGATAAAGCGGCTGAACCAAATGCCTGCTTCGTAGAGCAGAATCAGCGGAACAGCAAGCAGGGTTTGAGAAATTACGTCAGGCGGCGTGATGATTGCAGCCACGACAAACGCACCGACAATCACATACGGACGCGCATTCTTAAGCTGTTCAGTCGAAACAATGCCCATTTTTGCAAGTAACACCACAACGACGGGAACTTCAAACGTCGTACCGAATGCAACAAACATGCCCAAAATAAAGGACAGGTATTTGTCGATATCGGTCGCCATATTGACGCCGACAGGGGTTACCCCGGCCAAGAATTTGAAAATAACGGGAAATACCAAAAAATAGGCAAACGCCATACCGACAAAGAAAAGCGTCACGCTGGACAACACCAGCGGCGTAATCAAGCGTTTTTCGTTTTGGTATAAGGCAGGAGCGACAAACGCCCAAACTTGATACAGCGTGTGCGGCAACGACAGCAGAAATGCCGCCATCAGAGTAACCTTGACCGGCACAAAAAACGGCGCGATCACATCGGTTGCAATCATGCTGGTATCTTTAGGCAGATTGGCCATCAATGGTTCGGCAACAAAGGTATAGAGCTGCTGGGCAAACGGCATCATACCCAAAAAGCAGACGACGATACCGATGACGATCCACATCATGCGGCGGCGCAGCTCGAGAAGATGCTCGATAAGCGGTTGGACGGGTTGTTCGTGTTGAGGTTCGGACACCGGTTGACTCACTTTTTACTTACGGACGCGCAGTTTGGGTTTGGCGTGGAATTTCGGACGCATATCGCGTTTGCGGCTCATCGCCTGCTTACGCAAAGAAGTCGTATGCAGCGAAGGAACATCGGCGACAGGGGCTTCGACATAGCTGACTTCGACCGCCGGAGTGGGTGAAACCGATGCGGTCAAATACTCACGCCAAGCGCGGTCTTGCTCGGACTCGGCATTTTCAGCCCCGACAGGCTCTTGAGTTTGCGCTGCTCCACCCTCTTCAGGAACTTGGGCCGCACTTTCATTTTCAGTGCTGCTTGAAGCCAAATCAGGCAGAGGATTACCGAACTCGTCCACGCCAAAATCGGCAGGCGTTTTCTGTTCGGGCAGGCGTTCCCACGGCTTGAGGCCGTCTGAAATATCGCTCAGATTTTTTTGTGCATCGTTGCCCAAGTCTTTGATACCGTCGCGAAACTCGGATGCGGCGGTTTCAAATTCCTGCTTCACCTTGCGCAATTCGTCCAACTCAGCCTGAGTGTTGAGTTCCTGCTTGACGTTATTGACGAATCCTTGCAATTTACCGACCAAACGCCCAGCCGTACGCGCGGCTTGCGGCAGACGTTCGGGGCCAAGCACTATCAGGGCAACAACGCCGACCAGCAGCAATTCGCCCAAACCGAAATCAAACATGGATTATGCTTTGTCTTCGTCTTTTTTGTGTTCGATGACTTCGTCTTTTTTGGCATCTTTGCCGTCTGTACCTTCGTTCAGGCCTTGTTTGAAGTCATGCACTGCGCCGCCGAGATCTTTGCCGACGTTGCGCAATTTTTTGGTACCGAATACCAAAACGACGATAATCAGTACGATAATCCAGTGCCAAAGAGAGAAGCTACCCATGATAAGTCCTTGAATTTGTTTAATTTAAAAAGAGATAATAATTATGCGGGCGTACCCATGATATGGATATGCAGGTGGAAGACTTCTTGTCCGCCGCCTTTGCCTGTGTTGATCAGGGTTTTGAAACCGTCGGTCAAACCTGCCTCTTGGGCGATTTGAGGGACTTTCAACATCATTTTACCCAACAGGGTTTGATGTTCGGCAGTGGCGTGTGCCAGTGAATCGAAGTGTACTTTCGGAATCAGCAGCAGATGTACCGGCGCGGCAGGACGGATGTCTTTGAAACAAAGCATCTCATCGTCTTCGTAAACGGTTTGTGCCGGAATATCTTTGGCGGCGATTTTGCAGAAAATACAATTATCCATAATGGCTCCAATGGCCGTCTGAAAACGGGTGCAACGGGTTTCGCCAAACAAAGTGAAATCGTTTTTGCCCCAAGAGACGGATTCTGAAACAGGTCAAATACGGGATTGTAATATAAATTCAAGATTCTTTGCGAGAAGCTTTTTCCACCAATCCCGACAAACCTTGACGGCGCGCAAGCTCGTTGACCACATTTTCGGCGCGCAATCCGTGATGCGCCAATAAAACCATGGTGTGAAACCACAAATCCGCCACTTCGTAAACCAAATGTTCGCCGCCGCCATCTTTAGAAGCCATCAAGGTTTCGCCCGCTTCCTCGATGACTTTTTTCAGAATCTTGTCTTCGCCTTTGTGCAACAGTTGGGCAACGTAAGAAGCATCGGGATCGCCGCCTTTGCGCGAATCGATGACGTTTTGGATTTGGGTAAGGATGGTATCGGTCATGGTCGGTTTCTCTTATTTCTTTCAGACGGCCTTAAGGATGTTTATATCCGTAAATTGCTTCTTCGTCTTTCAACACGGCATCCACTGTCTGCCATGCACCCTCTTGCCAAACTTTGTAAAAGCAGCTTTCACGCCCGGTATGACAGGCAATGCCGCCGTTTTGTTCAATCAACATAACCACAGCGTCGCCATCGCAATCCAGGCGCAATTCGTGTACTTTTTGCGTATGCCCCGACTCTTCGCCCTTCATCCATTGTTTTTGGCGGGAACGGCTGTAATAGTGGGCAAAACCGGTTTCTACGGTTTTTTGCAGGGCTTCTGCGTTCATCCAGGCGACCATCAGCACACGGTGTGTCTGCCAATCTTGGGCAATGGCGCAAACCAAACCTTTTTCATCAAATTTTACGGCATTCAGCAGCGTTTCGTTTATATTCGACATTCGCGTTTTTCTCCCATATTTTTCAGACGGCCTTTGGGTAGCAATCACAAACGCACTTCAATTCCTGCTTCACGCATGGCCAGTTTCGCTTCGCGGATACTCGCTTCGCCAAAGTGGAAAATACTGGCGGCCAATACCGCATCTGCCTTTCCGTCTTTAATGCCGTCCACCAAGTGTTGTACCGAACCGACGCCACCGGAAGCAATGACCGGAATATCGACCGCTTCACTGACCGCGCGTGTCAAAGGCAGGTTAAAACCTTGCTTGGTGCCGTCCCGATCCATACTGGTCAGCAAAATCTCGCCCGCACCGCGCCGCTGCATTTCGACAGCCCATTCCACCGCATCCAAACCGGTCGGATTACGTCCGCCGTGGGTAAAGATTTCCCAACGGGTATTTTCAGGGTTGACCGCTTTGGCATCCACGGCAACGACAATCGCTTGTGAACCAAAAAAACCGGCCGCTTCATTTACCAAATCAGGATTGGTTACAGCGGCCGTATTGATGCTGGCCTTATCGGCACCGGCATTAAGCAGGCGACGGATATCGGCAACCGTACGCACACCGCCGCCGACCGTCAATGGAATAAAAACTTGTGATGCGACTGCCTCAATAACGTGCAAAATAGTATCGCGATTGTCGCTGGAGGCAGTAATGTCCAAAAAGGTCAATTCATCCGCGCCTTCATCGTTGTAGCGTTTGGCAACGTCAACCGGATTGCCTGCATCGCGTAAACCCAAAAAGTTGACACCTTTTACCACGCGACCGTCTTTTACATCCAGACAAGGAATAATTCGTTTTGCCAATGTCATACTCAATACCTCTTATCCGTTCTCAGGCCGTCTGAAACCGTCAGGCCAAAAATTTGCTCAACCAATCCGGCAAATGTTGCAACAGCTGAAAATAACCAATCCCCGCCATCATCGCCAAAACGCAGGAAATAATGAAATTGCTGTCGATGCGACCGACGATGGAAAAAATCAAACCGGCAAATGCCCATATTATCCCGTTGAAAATCATCCAATAGGTATCGATAATCGGCAAATCAAACGCCGTCAGCTGCCGCAATATCACTGCAATCAGTGTAAACCACAAACTTTCACTTAGTGGATACACTTCGCGGTCGGATGACCAGATAATCCAAAAACCCAAAACAAACGCTTCAAGCATACTAATCCCTTAATAAAATATCGATTGGGTTGTTTTTATAATTATTTCAAACAGATATAAACCCATGACCTATACAGGCAATCCCTTTGAGTGCATTTTTGTGTGCTGCGTCAGCCGCTGCGTTTTAATGGCCTGCAAGGTCTTATCCGCATAATCTGACACACTTAAGCCAAAGAATCGGCCAGTTTTTGCGCCTGTGCAAAATCAATGCTTCCCTCATAAATTGCACGGCCGGTAATTGCACCGCTCACGCCTTCGTTTTCAACGGCACACAATGCACGGATATCATCCAAATTCGTCAAACCGCCGGAAGCGATAATCGGAATATTCACGGATTGGGCCAATTTGACGGTAGCTTCGATATTCACGCCGCTCATCATGCCGTCGCGGCCGATATCGGTATAAATAATGCTGTTGACGCCATCGTCTTCAAAACGCTTGGCCAAATCGACGACATGATGCTCCGTTACCGTTGCCCAACCGTCTATCGCCACCATACCGTCTTTGGCATCCAAGCCGACGATAATCTGACCCGGAAAGGCCTTACATGCTTCGCGCACAAATTCAGGATTTTTTACCGCGGCCGTACCGATAATCACATCGGTCAGACCCAAATCCAAATACTTTTCGATGGTGCCCAAATCACGGATACCGCCGCCAAGCTGTACCGGAATATCTTTGGCTACGGCGGCCAAAATTTCTTTAATCGCCGGAAAATTTTGAGGAACGCCTGCGAATGCGCCGTTCAAATCAACCAAATGCAAACGGCGTGCGCCTTGATTGCGCCAATGCAAAGCCATCTCTGCCGGTGAATCGGAAAACACCGTCGCCTGCTCCATCAAGCCTTGTTTTAAGCGAACACAGCGTCCTTCTTTCAAATCAATGGCAGGTATCAACAGCATTTTCTTCTCCTCTATTCAATTTCAGTATATTTTACACAAATTAGCGATTTTTAGCAGATTTATGTTAAAAGCCTCAAATCTGCCAATTTAAAAAATTACGCAGCAGCAGCAATCCTGCCTGATGGCTTTTCTCCGTGTGGAACTGTGTGGCAAACACATTGTCCTTACCGACAATGCAGGCAAATTCATTCGGATATTCGCTAACGCCTAAAACAATCTCTTCATTTTTCGGTGCAAAATAATAGCTGTGAACAAAATAGAAATACTCGTTTTGCCCAATGTCTTGAAATAAAGGATGCGGACGGGTTTGGCGCACTGTATTCCAACCCATATGCGGCACTTTCAGACGGCCTCCTTGCTCATCGGTTTGATTGGGCAAAAACCGTTTTACTTGACCTTCAAACCAACCCAAACCATCTGTATCGCCTTCTTCACTGTGTTCAAACAATAATTGCGCACCTACGCAAATTCCAAAAAACGGCTTGTTTTTCAGGCCGTCTGAAACCGCCTCACCCAAACCGCTTGCCTCCAGCGCCGACATGCAATCCGGCATGGCACCCTGCCCTGGAAAGATAACCTTATCCGCCGCCATCACCTCTTCAGGCCGCGAAGTCAGATAAACCTCGGCATTTTGATTAGACAAAACCTGCGCCGCCTGAACAGATTTCAATACTGAGTGCAGGTTTCCCATTCCATAATCAACAATCGCTACTTTCATTGCTTCTCCTCAGGCCGTCTGAAAACATTTAATGATTAATATAATAATAAGAATGATTGTAGCAAAAGATGGTTTAAAACAAAATATTGTCGATATACAAGACAAATAATAAAGGCCGTCTGAAATCCCGATCGGTTTCAGACGGCCTTTATTCATTCACACGATGCCTTATTCTTCAGATGCGGCTTCTGCTTCTTCCTGAACAGACTCTTCGCTCAGCGTACCTTTGGTAGAAGGCGTTTGACCCATCATGCGCGGATCGTATTCAACCGCCATGCGCAATGCGCGGCCGAAGGCTTTGAAAACAGTCTCGGCTTGATGATGTGCATTACGACCTCTAAAATTATCGATGTGCAAGGTCATCATGCTGTGATTCACAAGGCCGTGGAAAAATTCTTCAAACAAATCAACATCAAAACAGCCGATCAGGGCGCGGGTAAAGTCGATGTTGTACACCAAGCCAGGGCGGCCGGAAAGGTCGATGACTACACGGCTCAACGCTTCATCCAACGGAACATAGGCATGACCATAACGGGTAATGCCGGCTTTATTGCCAAGTGCTTGTTTCAAGGCCTGACCCAATACGATACCGATGTCTTCAACCGTGTGATGGTCGTCAATGTGCAAATCGCCTTTGCAGGTAATATCCAAGTCAATCAAACCATGACGCGCCACTTGAGCAAGCATGTGTTCAAGGAAAGGAACGCCGGTATCCAAGCGGTATTTGCCGGTACCGTCAAGGTTGAGGCTAACGGTAATTTGGGTTTCGCAGGTATTGCGGGTAACAGTAACAAAACGGCCTTCAGTTGAAACACCAGCTTCGGCTGTTTCGACAGTTTGTTTTTCCAAACGCGCCGCTTCAACTGCTGCTTTTTCTTGGTCTTTGCTGTGATCACGGTTCAGCCAGCCTTTGCGTTTGTGCATACCGGATTCCAACTTCGCAGCCAGGCTCGGACGAATGCCGCGTGCAGACTCATCGCCTGCTTGTTGTTCCAAACGGCGTTTGAGCTGAGACAAAGAGGCGGAGTTTTCATAACCGCATGCGCGTGCGAGTTTGGTCAATGAGCCGGCTTCTTCAACCAGTAACAGAAAATTGGTCAAATGCAGTTGAGCTTTGTTCATAATGGTAGTTTCCTTGAAATCAAAGATTGGGGTAAAGGTTTCTAATAACGGCCAAGACGGCATCATTTTGCGCTGCCGAGCCTATGGTTATGCGGACACACTGATCCAAAAGCGGATGGCTGCCATGCAGTTTTTTAATCAGTATGCGGTTTTGCTTCAATGTTTCAAACAGCTCGTTCGCATCAGGTACGCGAACGGTAATAAAGTTGGCTTCGCTCGGAAAAACTTCCAAACGGTTTAATTTCAACAATTCATTCATCACGCGCGAACGCTCGTTTTTTAATGTATCAATGTTTTGCTGAATGATTGGATGATGCTTCAATGAGAATTTCGCCGCCGCCAAGCTTAATTGATTCATATTGTAAGGCGGAAGGATTTTGGCCAGTTCACCCATAATGCTTGGGCTTGCCGCCGCATACCCCATCCGTAAGCCGGCAAAGCCGATTTTACTGATGGTGCGCATTACGACCAGGTTTTCGACTTCGCCCGCCCACGGAAGGAAACTGTCATGATGAAACGCACCATATGCCTCATCGACAACCACAATGCCGGTATCCGCACGAATGACCGCCTCTACTTCTTCTCGCTTAAAGCACACGCCGGTAGGATTATTGGGATAGGCAATAAAAATTAATGACGGCTGATGTTGCTCGATAGCGGTCAAAACGGCAGGGAGATTTAAAGAAAAATCTGGATTTAAGGGAACGCCGACATATTCCATGCCATAAAGCGCGGCATTATGACGATACATAACGAAACTTGGCTCAATACCCAATACACGCGCATTTGGTTTGGCAACCAGCATAGTCAAAAATTGGATAAGCTCATCGGAGCCGTTACCCAATGCGATTTCCGCTTTATCGGGAATACCGAAAACCTCCCTCAATTCTTCATAAATACCGCTCTTGGCAGCATGGGGATACAAATGAATCGGCGCCTGCTTTGCCAAGTCCGCCCATTCCGATAATAAAGATTCATACCCGGCGAAAGGATGATGCGGACACTCCATGGCGTCCAACTTAATAAAACCTTCCGGCAAATCAGCAACCTGATAGGCTGTCATTACTTTAATATCATCACGGATAACATCAGCAACGCGATTCATGGTTTTCTATCCTCCTGAGATAAAGTATTTAGAATAATAGCACAATCTTTATTAAATATATATATTAATAAGACTATAAAACAAGATAAAGTTTCATTCGTTTGAAGAAAAAACAATAAATCCTTTCTTCAGCATCTTTAAGCAATATTCTTGGCTTACCCCGCCTTTTTAGCGGTATAATTTTAAGTTTTCCAGTACGGCTTTACGCCCTCAATATTGTGAACAATACACGCTCCCCATTACCTTATCTTGCAACTTCCATAAGCCTTATCCTGCTGATTCTGCTTTCCTTGTCATGGGAATTGTGGATCGCGCCATTGCGCGAAGGCGGCTCATGGCTGGCACTGAAAGCCCTGCCGCTGTGCCTGCCGTTGACCGGCATTTTGAAAAAACGCATCTACACTTATCAATACAGCTCCATGCTGATTCTGATTTACTTTGCCGAAGCCTGTATGCGCCTGGCTGACACAGCCGTCGCCAGCCGGATTTGCGCCGCCGTTTCTGTATTATTGTGCATTGCCTTTTTCCTCGGCTGCCTTGCATTTATCAAACAACAAAAACACACATCAAAATGACCTACCACACTCTTTCAGACGGCCTGACTGAATCTTCAGTAAAAACCTTTTGGCCTTTATGGCTCAGTTTTCTTTGGATTTGCGCCGTCCCTTTTCTCTCGCTCTACCGAGTCGGTCCACTGCCCAGCTTTTATTTGGAAGCCATCTCTCTGAGCGGCTCATTGGTACTGACTTTGATTAGCGCACACAAAAGTCTGCTGAATATCCGCCTTCCTGCACTCAGTATCGGCTTGTTTGCCATGGCCGCATTTTGGTCGCTCCAAGCGCGCCTCATGTATTCCACCTACCCCGGCATGAGCGATATTACCGCCTGGACCTTTGTTATTTTGGCACTGGGCGCATGGTCGGTGCGGGGCTGGGTAGCAGCTTACGGACAGGAACGCGTCGTCAGCATCTTTGCTTGGTCTTTATTGATAGGTGCAACCATACAGGCCGTCATCGTCTGGCTGCAATTTAAAGGCTGGTCTAACGTAGAGTGGTTGAACGGCATCATTGCCCGAAGCAGCGGTACCGTAAACGGCCAACTCGGCCAGCGCAATCATTTGGGACATTATTTAATGTGGGGCATTTTGGCGGCATCCTATTTATGGACGGCGCGCAAAATGTCCAATACAGCAGGTTTTCTGTTTGTATTGGCATTGACTGCGACCCTCGGCCTTGTCAACTCGCGCACCATCTTAGGCTACATTGCCGCCCTATTCCTGATTACGCCGTTATGGTTTTGGCGTACCCGTTTCCAACACAAACGCGCACTGTGCATTTTCCTTCTGACCGCCATCCTGGCCGCCGCTTTCCAATTCGGCATGGGCAGCCTGTTGGATTTGTTTGGCAACATCAAATACGAAACCGCCGTCGAACGCGCAGGCACCAGCGGTTTTGAAGGCTCCATGCGCCAAATCGAATGGAGCAAGGCATGGATTGCCTTTCAATCCGCACCTTGGTTCGGTCACGGCTGGAACAGCTTTGCCCAGCAAACCTTTCTGATCAATGCCCAGCAACAATATTTCCCCAACAATATCCTCGGCGTACTGTTTACCCATTCGCACAATATCGTCATGCAGTTGCTGTCCGAAATGGGCATTGCCGGCACCTTGCTGGCAACCTTAACCCTGCTTGCAGCCGTATGGCGACTATCAGGCCGCAACCAAACACCGGCTTCCCTATTTTTGCTGACTGCCGCCGCCGTCAGCCTCTGCCACAGCATGCTCGAATATCCGCTTTGGTATATCTACTTCCTTACCGTATTCAGCCTGATTCTGTCGCTGACACCTTCTTATCCGAAAGATGTTTCAGACGGCCCTTTATCTACCCGAATCAGACAATGGACAGGCGGTATAGCTGCTTTATCGATTTTAATCGGCATGGCAAACCTCAGCTGGGAATATCAAAATCTGACCCAATATAGCCGTGTAGGGAAAACCGACGATCCGCAAACAGTTCAAAACAAAATTGACGGCTTGCAGCAGCTCTCCAAAGAAAGCCCCATGCTTGCCTATTACGCCGATTTAAGTTTGAGCAGACGTGCCGACCCGACCGATGCCTACATCCGCCCATGGGCGGAAGAAGCCGCACTCAAAGCCCTGACCTACCGCCCCTACTCCAGCGCCTACCAAGTCGGCCTTTACCTCTATCGACAAGGTAAAAAAGAAGAAGGTGCGCAATGGATGCAGGCAGTGCAATATTATTACCCCTATATGATGTATTTCTACGCCGACAAAATACGCAGCCATCCGGCATTCGCCCCACTACTGCCCAAACTTTTGTCTGATTGCAAAGATTTCATCAATGCACCGAAACACCAAACTGCCAAATCTTGTGATAAACCCTAAACAAAACACACTCAATTGTCAGTTTGTCCTTACAGGCCGTCTGAAAATGTAAAGAGCGACAAGTTTCTATGCAAAAAAGCGCAAAAGCACAGAAAATTACGCTATCAACAAAAGCAGATTGCATGTTAAGATTGAATACAACTCTATTTTAATCGCCGCACCGCCTATTTAGTGCTACGGCGCATACAATCACGAAAAGGAAATTCCATGAGTCGCGTATTACTCGTAGATGACGATGCCCTCTTGACCGAATTGCTGACCGAATACCTGACTGCCGAAGGCCTCAACGTTCACAGCGTTCCTGACGGCGAAGCCGGCGTTCAAGAAATTCTGACCGGACAATACGATGTCGTCGTATTAGACTCCATGATGCCTAAAATGAACGGTTTGGACGTATTGAAAAACGTACGTACCCAAAGCACTGTACCCATCATCATGCTGACTGCAAAAGGTGACGACATCGACCGCATTATTGGTTTGGAAATGGGTGCGGACGATTATGTTCCGAAACCATGTACACCGCGCGAACTCTTAGCCCGCATCAACGCCATCCTACGCCGTGCGCAACACAGCAACGAACAAAACAACGCGCCTAACAGCATTTCTGTCAGCGACGTCGTTTTGTACCCGGCCAAACGCCAAGCCAGCATCAAAGACACTCCGCTCGAGTTGACCAGCACCGAATTCAACCTGCTCGAAGTTTTGATGCGCCACGCCGGACAAGTCGTCAGCAAAGAGACCCTGTCTATCGAGGCACTCGACCGCAAACTGGCTAAATTTGACCGCAGCATCGACGTACACATCTCCAGCATCCGCCACAAATTGGGCGATGCTTCCCTGATTCAAACCGTACGCGGCTTAGGCTACCTGTTTGTTAAAAACTAAAGATTAAACAGATCAATGAAACTGTTTCAACGCATCTTCGCCACATTTTGCGCAGTTATCGTCTGCGCAATCTTTGTGGCGAGTTTTTCATTTTGGCTGGTACAAAACACCCTCGCCGAAAACCAATTCAACCAACGCCGCACCATCGAAACCACACTGATGAACAGCATCGTTTCCGCATTCAACTCACGCGGAGACAGCGGTGCGCGCGAAATTCTTTCTGAATGGAAAAACAATCCGGTTTCCAATGCCGTTTATGTGATTACCGGCGACGATAAAAAAGATATTTTAGGCCGCAATATCGACAGCCTATCCATCGAACGCGCCCGTATTTTTGCCATCAATAATCCTGAATCTGATTTGGCACACATCGAATACGACCGTTTCGGCGAAGAATACCTCTTCTTCATTAAAGGCTGGGACAACCATCAGGCCCAACGCCTCCCTAGCCCGCTCTTCATTCCCGGCCTGCCGCTTTCGCCTATTTGGCACGAATTTATTATTCTGTCTTTCATCATCATCGTCGGCCTGCTGATGGCATACATCCTTGCCAACAATATTACCAAGCCTATTAAAATTCTTGGCGGCGGCATGGACAGAGTAGCCAACGGCGAACTCGAAACCCGCATTTCCCAACAAGTTGACGACCGTGACGACGAATTGTCCCATCTTGCCGTGCAGTTCGACAAAATGGCCGAAAAGCTTGAAAAACTTGTTGCCAAAGAGCGCCACCTGCTTCACCACGTTTCTCATGAAATGCGCTCGCCGCTGGCGCGCATGCAGGCAATTGTCGGCCTGATTCAATCTCAGCCGCAAAAACAAGAGCAATACCTCAAGCGACTTGAAGGCGAACTGGTGCGCATGGATACTCTGGTCGGTGAATTGTTGACCCTCTCCCGCTTGGAAACTTCCAATATTCCTTTGGAAAAAGAAAACCTCAAACTCGTTCCTTTCCTAACTAATTTGATTGAGGACAACCAAAGCATTGCCCACCAAAACAACCAAAGCGTTACCCTGAGCATTGACCCAAAAATCCCTGAAAATGCCATAGTCAGCGCCAACGAAGGCTATCTATACCGCGCCTTTGACAACGTTATCCGCAATGCCATCAATTACAGTCCAGAAGGCAGCACCATTCAAACCCATATCGGACAAGACGGAAAAAACTGGATTATCGATGTTACCGACAACGGGCCTGGCGTGGACGAAATGCAGCTTCCGCATATTTTCACTGCCTTTTATCGCGCCGACTCCAGCGCGCACAAGCCCGGTACAGGTTTAGGGCTTGCCTTGACGCAGCACATTATGGAACAGCACTGCGGTAAAATCATTGCTGAAAATGTCAAACCCAACGGCCTGAGGATGCGTTTTATCCTTCCCAAAAAGAAAGCCGGAGACAAAAAAGAAGTCTAAAAATAAGGCCGTCTGAAACTTTTCAGACGGCCAAAAACACAAATAAGGAACCATCATGAGCGCAACAGCCCAAACCGGCTACTTCTTCATGCCTGAACACATCATCCTCGTCGGCGCCAGCGAACGTCCGCACAGCCTTGGCGAACGCATTTTCAGCCACCTGCTCGGTTCCTCATATCAAGGCAAAATCACTCCCGTCAATCTTCGACACAGCAGTGTCGCAGGCATTCCCTCCTACTCCAGCCTCAGCAAAATTCCGGGCCAAGCCGATTTGGTTGTTGCCGTTATCCCGCCCGATCATTACGACTCGCTGTTCAAGGCCTGCCGTAAAAAAAACCTGCGCCACATTATCCTGATTCAAGATTGGGAAAACCTGCCACCCGAATCCTGCAAAAACACCCGTTCCATTATTCAAAAATATCACGGCGACGAATTGAACATCACCGTATGCAACAGCGCAGGCATCCAACTTCCCTCGCTCAACCTCAACATCGGCACCCAAACCGACTATCCCGCCGGTCATATCGCATTACTGACCGGCCACAGCACCGTCAGCCGCAACATCAACCACCTGCTGAACACGCTGCACCAAGGCGCATCACGCCACATCAGCCTCAACTATGACCTAAGCCCCACTACATCCGCCGACTGGCTCAACCGCTTCGGCCACAACCGCCATACCAAAGTTGCCGTTATCCACTACAATCCGGCCGAAAACCAACGCGAGCTGTTCAGTGCCATCCGCCACTTCACACGCCACACTCCGCTTATCCTGTTGTCCACACACTACACCGACGACACAAACAAAGCCATCCTGCACAGCCTCAGCCGCCATTGCAATTTCCAACCGGTATTCAATAACGCCGAACTGGAAGCAGCCCTAAAAGCCCACCTTTCCGGCATTCCCGTCATTACCAACCCCACCATTCTGTCCGACACGCCGATAGAATGGCTGCGCACTACCGCCAACGCCTGCGAATTGACCCTCAACCTTCCAACCGATGCACCATCCATCCGACAAGGCTGCATCGGCAGCAACCCCACGCCTGCACGCATCCACCGTCTGGCGATCGAACAATTACAAAATCCGCATACTCAAGCCCTGCTCGGCATTATTTCGCCAGATACGCCGGATGCGTACAGCATTCATCAAACTCTAGATAATTTGGCACAAAAAACCAGTAAGCCCATTCTCGTCAGCTATCGTTTTTCAGACGGCCTGACTCGGTTTAACACACCGGAAGAAGCCTTGCTGACACTTTATTTCCGCAATCAAACAGCCTATTTGCAACAGGTGCAAAATACCCCTGCGCCAGCCAAAACAGGCCGTCTGAAAACACCTAAAAGCAAAAGTATCGATAAAGCCATTGCATCCGGCCAAACCGAACTGATGGCGGAAGCCCTATACCTGCCTCCGTGCCAAACCCAAAAACACAATACCGTCCAGTTCCGGTTCAGCCGCCATGCCATTTACGGCAATATCCTTTCCGCCCATTACAACGGCAAAACCGAAGCCGCATTACCTCCATTTACCACACTCGATATCCAACGTTTAAGCCAATTTGCAGAACTCTACAACACTTCCGTTCTCAATCAATTCCTGCATTCCCTAAACACGCTTATCCACAACAACCAGCATATCGGCGACATCATCCTCAACTACAACGGCAGCCAATACAGCAGCACCATCATTCCCGAAATCGTGGAAAAACCTGTTGCACCAACAACCAAAATCCCAAAAAAAGCCGTCCAAACCTTAGAACAGGCCGCCGCTAAAATGCAAAGTGCCGCCGCCTACCTCCAACAAAAAAATCCGGCCGCAGCCGAATTCCTACGCAACACCGGCGAAGCCGCGTCCGAGCTGCTGCACCCTAAAACCGAAACGCCCGAGATACAAAACGTACTCGCACCCTATCCGAGCCAAACCGATACATTTACCCTACCCGACGGCAACACACTGCACATCCGCGCACTAGAACCTGAAGATGCCGAAGCCAAACAAAAATTTGTCCGCCAATTACCCGCGGCCGACCGCTATACGCGCTTCATGACCCATACCAACGAGTTGCCGCTGCCCACACTCGCACGGCTGACCCGTCCCGATTTCCATACCGAATGCACGTGGGCAGCCTTCGCTTCAGACGGCCATATTGTTGCAGTCAGCCGCTACAGCCGCATCAATCGCAATGAGTGCGAGTTCGGCATTACTTTAGCGCCTGAAGCACGCAAAACCGGCTTGGCAGGCAAAATGATGAGCCTCATCATCCAAACTGCCACACAGCAAGGTTACCAAACTATGAATGCGGAAATCCTCAAAGAAAACACACCGATGCTCAAACTCGCTGAAAAATCAGGATTTACCGTCACCCCATCGGAAACCGACCGCGGTCTGTATCAAGCAAGCCTCGATTTGAACAAATGGCAAAACAGCAACAAAAACAAATAAAAACTTGCATAACCCGTGTGAAATATCCTAAAATTAGCGGTTTCTATATATCCGCATTTTTCAAAAGGACTCAAAATGGTAGTTATCCGTTTGGCTCGCGGCGGCTCAAAACACCGCCCTTTCTTCAACGTAGTTGTAACTGACTCTCGCAACCGTCGTGACGGCCGCTTCATCGAGCGCGTAGGTTTCTACAACCCCGTTGCCAACGAAAAACAAGAACGCGTACGTTTCGACGCAGACCGCATCAACCACTGGGTTGCTCAAGGCGCGAAAGTTAGCGACGCAGTTGCCAAACTGATTAAAGAGCAAAAAATCGCTGCTTAATCAGCTAAAACGACCATGACAGACACTCAAAAACGGGTAGCCATGGGCTACATCAAAGGCGTATTCGGCATTAAAGGCTGGCTTAAAATTGCCGCCAATACCGAATATACCGACAGCCTGCTGGACTACCCCGAGTGGCAGTTGTGCAAGGATGGTAAAGCCCTGAATGTTGTGCTTGAGGCAGGTAAAATTGCCAATGGCGAACTTCAGGTCAAATTTGAAGGTATAGACGATCGCGATCAAGCATTTACCTTGCGCGGCTATACCATCGAAATCCCCAGAGAGTCATTCTCCCCTACTGAGGAAGACGAATACTACTGGGCAGATTTAGTCGGCATGACCGTCATCAACAAAGAAAACATCGTCCTCGGCAAAGTCAACAACCTGATGGAAACCGGTGCCAATGATGTTTTGATGATTAAAGGCGAACACGGACAAATCCTGATTCCCTTTGTCTCCAACTATATCGAATCTGTCGATACCGACAGCAAAACCATTATTGCCGACTGGGGTTTGGACTACTGATGCTGATTCAAGCCATCACCATTTTCCCAGAGATGTTCGACAGTATTGTCGAATACGGCGTTACAGGCAGAGCAAGAAAACAAAATCTTTGGCAGTTTCAAGCCATCAATCCCCGAAAATTTGCCGACAACAAACTTGGCTATATTGATGATCGACCCTTCGGAGGTGGTCCGGGAATGATTATGATGGCTCCGCCGCTTCAAGCGGCAATTGAAGAAGCCAAAGCAAACTCGCAAAAACCTGCCAAAGTAATTTATCTCAGTCCGCAAGGTCAGCCGCTGACACATAAAAAAGCTGCAGAACTTGCCGAACTGCCCCATCTTATTCTTCTATGCGGACGCTATGAAGGCATAGATGAAAGACTGCTGCAAAGCAGTGTGGACGAAGAAATCAGCATTGGCGACTTTGTCGTCTCGGGTGGCGAATTACCCGCCATGATGTTGATGGATGCCGTCTTAAGATTGGTTCCGGACGTATTGGGCGATATACAGTCAGCTGAACAAGACTCGTTTTCAGACGACCTTTTAGACTGTCCTCATTACACCAAACCCGTAGAATTCCAAGGCATGATGGTTCCTGATGTCTTACGCTCAGGAAATCATGGCTTGATTGCCGAGTGGCGATTGAAACAATCCCTGCGACGCACTTTAGAGCGCCGACCTGATTTATTGGAAAAGCGCAGTTTAATCCCAAAGGAATCCCGCCTCTTAAAAGAAATCTTGCAAGAGCAACAGGAAATCCAATCATAACTTAGGAAAAACAAATGAACTTGATTCAACAATTAGAGCAAGAAGAAATCGCTCGCTTGAACAAAGAAATCCCTGAATTCGCTCCAGGCGACACCGTTGTCGTATCTGTACGCGTGGTTGAGGGTTCCCGCAGCCGTCTGCAAGCATACGAAGGTGTGGTTATCGCCCGCCGCAACCGTGGCCTGAACAGCAACTTCATCGTTCGCAAAATCTCTAGCGGCGAAGGTGTAGAACGTACTTTCCAACTGTACTCTCCTACCGTAGAAAAAATCGAAGTTAAACGCCGTGGTGACGTACGTCGCGCCAAACTGTACTACTTGCGTGGCCTGACCGGTAAAGCGGCCCGCATTAAAGAAAAATTGCCTGCTCGCAAAGGTTAATCGCTTTCTTCAAAAACCCACTTCAATGAAGTGGGTTTTTTGTTTTTATACAAGATCTCCTCGTCTTTCTTACACAATCCTGTAAGCCAATCACAATTCCCATCTCACGCATAAACTTAAACAGAATCATAACCCCCTACTTTTGACCTCTATAAAAAAGGCCGTCTGAAACAAAAGATTCAGACGGCCTTGAATTACATCGGGCGGTTATTTAAACCATCCTGCTAATGCTGGAATACGTGATAATAACAGTGTATCCAAAATCCAAATAACAGCGATTGCGGCAATAGCCGTCGGGAAAATCACAGCCAAAATAAGAAGTGGCACAGCCATTGCCCACCATACCGGCAATTTGATTTTCTGTGCAGGAGGAACCAAACCACGTGCTTCCGAAGGACGGCGCTTCCACCACATCACACAGCCGCTGACACAGATAAAGATAATCGCCAGACAGAACAAGACATTTGCCAATACGCTCCACCAGCCCAGTGTACCCATATGCAAAGCAATACTTGCTGCCATGAATTTACCAAACCAGTTGTAATCATCGAAATGAATATCAGCCAGGACTTTGCCGCTGTATTGATCGATGTGTACCGTACGATCCGCAGTCGGACTAATCATATCGTAGCTCATTGAGTCTTGCGACAGCGTCCATACGCCGGTTTCGCCTTTAGGTAGGTTCAACTGATAGCGGCCTTTGAAGCCAATTTCGCGCGCAAAGCGGTCAACCGTTTCCAACGTCATCGGTTCACTTGGATTAATGCCGTTTTCGCCCAGTGTCGTACCGGAAACCGGCATAGGCGTCAGCTCTAAAATCCACGGCACTTCTTTGGATTTGCCATCATTCAACACATCGCCATGAGTTGGCACGGAAGATACCGGATTAGGCTCCACACCCCATTTACCAGCTGGGAATTGGCTCCATGCCTGCACAGCCTTACCGCCCCAAATACCTGCCCAAGCAATACCAGACAAACAGAACAACAGCAAAATCAAAGAAACCCAAGAGCCAAATGCACCGTGTAGGTTACGCCACCAAGAACGGCCTTTGCCTGCTTTAGGCAAAAGGACGGCCTTCAGACTACGCTGTTTTACCCACCACAAATAAATACCGGTCACAATCATGATGATGGTCAGCGACGCAGCAGTTTCCAACAGGTAGTCACCAGTCGCACCCATCATCATATCGCCGTGGATTTCGTCCATCGTGTGATACCAGCCTTGACCGCGCGGCATCGTATTCACGACTTTTGCCGTATAAGGATCAACGGCAACCATAGTGGCTTTATCGTCGTTGTTCACGCGGAATACGGCCACCATATCATCTGCGCGCGGCGCAATATACTGCACCACAGAAGCAGTTTCCGGATTCACAAACTGTCTGGCGGCTTCAGCCTGAGCCGACAAAGGCTGCACCACTGCCTGCGGCGTAACATGTATGCGTTCGCCTTCTTTACCGGTGATATTGGCAAATAGCAGCATTCCCAACCCTGTAACAGCCAGCAGGGTTAAAAACGGCGCGACCAAAAGTCCGGCATAAAAATGCCATCGCCAAACAGTCAAATAACGGCGGTTAGCCTGTTGTTCATTTTGGGAAGTTGGTTTTGTTTCCATATATTCTCTTTATATAATTAAAGTAGACTAATCCTTAAGGATTATTAGAGAACATTTTAATCAAAACCATTCATTTACGAAACCGTTTTTCAAGTGCAGCTTTGAAATACTTCAATATTTAGTTTGCAGGCCGTCTGAAAAAACAAAATAGACAGAAAACAACACTTTACTGAAAACCCGTTTTAATCATTGCGGTTTCGGCAGAATTTGGTAGAATACAGGCATTACTTATTTATTCATCAAGCCGCCAAGCTTTGGCGGCTTGTATTTTTATTTCCAATCCGGCTCCCGCGCGTGGCCGGATAAAATTTTAAAAGCATCATCATGCTTTCATGGAGAACTCAATGCAAAAAATCCCTTTGACCGTCCGTGGTGCAGAATTGTTGAAACAAGAACTTCAACACCTCAAAAGCGTAGCACGCCCAGAAGTCATCGAAGCCATCGCCGAAGCACGCTCACACGGCGATTTGTCTGAAAATGCCGAATACGAAGCCGCCAAAGAGCGCCAAGGCTTTATCGAAGGCCGTATTGCCGAGCTGGAACACAAACTCTCTATGGCCCACATCATCAATCCTGCCGAAATCCATGCCGAAGGCAAAATCGTATTCGGCACAACAGTAACACTGGAAGATTTGGAAACCGAAGAACAAGTAACCTACCAAATTGTCGGCGAAGATGAAGCAGACATTAAAGAACGCAAAATCTACGTTGGCTCACCCATTGCCCGTGCCTTGATCGGAAAAGAAGAAGGCGACGTTGCAGAAGTTCAGGCCCCCGGCGGCGTGCGTGAATATGATATTATTTCCGTACAATACATCTAAATAAACTCAAGGCCGTCTGAAAAAGTTTTCAGACGGCCTTTTGTTACACCATCACAACTAAAACAGAATTTCCCAAAGAGAAACCAGATGAGCCTACCCTACAAAATCACTCAAACCGCTGCTGCCATTTGGCTAGGCATGCAACTGACAGCCGGCTACATTGTCGCTCCCATCCTATTCCATCTCCTGCCTAAGATGCTGGCAGGAGAAATCGCCGGCATTTTGTTTGCCATTACCGCAATATGCGGCTTAGTTATTTTTGGCTCAGCCTATGCCTTTTTCAGACGGCAACTTGCCTCCCTCTCTTGGTGGGTTTTGGTACTTTGGCTACTCTTAGCCTGTAATCATCTTTTGGTTACGCCGGTTATCGAGGCGCACAAGTACGGGCTGGATAACTGGCTCTTATCCCTAGTAGGCGGAACATTCGGCATTTGGCATGGTTTATCCAGTATTATTTTTTTAATCTGTACGATACTGGCAGCGATGTGCGTATGGAAATGGCCCGGGCCAAACTAAACTGTTTTAATAAAAGGCCGTCTGAAAATAAATCTTTCAGACGGCCCTTCTTATTTTGAAATCACGAATTATCTTGATTACTCAAATACAAGCCATAAAAAAATGCCCCGCATATCGCAGGGCATTTTTCACAAACCAATTAAGGTTTAGCGTAACCGTGAACGCCATTGTAAGGAGCTGGGATCCAACCTTCATCAGTAGCAGGCAATTCGCCTTGACCTTCGATAGTTTGGCCTGGAGCAACTTGACGAGTAACAACGCTGCGGATTTTAACATCAACGCGACGGTCAGGTTCGATACAAGCGATAAGAGCAGCACGTTTCTTAGCTTTAGAAACTTTTTTGCCCAGTTTAGCAACTTCAGCTTCACAAGTAGCAGTCATGCGAGCTTGAGATTCGCCCAGACCTACTGCAGAGATTTTGCTAGAAGCAACGCCATGACCTACCAAGTAGTTAGCAACTACGTTAGCACGACGCTCAGACAGAGCTTGGTTGTATTCTTCAGAACCCATGAAGTCAGTGTGACCTTCAACACGTACAGTTTCTACGTTTTTGTTGCTCAGGCGTTGAGCCAAAGCGTCCAGGTTTTCTTGAGCTTCAGGACGCAGGTTGTCTTTGTCGAAGCCGAACAGAGTTTTAGTAGACAGAGAAACAGTTTCATCAACATACTCAGGAGCTTGTTGTACAGGAGCAACTGCTTCACGATCACCACATTCAACACGGCCTTGGGTAGCTTTGTCGAAGTAGCTGTTTTTCCAGCATTCGCCGTAGTTGTTACGGACGATTTCTTGAGATTGGCTGCTTACGGTGTAACCGTGTTTGGTATGCGCTTCGCTGGCCATTGCGGTGCCAGAGGCAACCAAGGCAACGAACAATGCGCTTAATTTCAGCTGTTTGGTCATTTTATTCCCTCATCAAATTGTTATGCGGCGGACTAGGAAAGCAACCGCTGCAAAGTACCAATATACAGGCCGCAGTATCAAAACAGCGGCAAATCGGATATATCAGGTTGCACTATAAAGAAGCGCAAGGCAAACTGTCAATACTCGATGCCTTCAAACAATTATGAAGTGCCTGCTTCCTAGTAGTTAATCATGCCGAAAAATCAATCTTGTGTCATTAATTTAGGGCAAAATCAGCCAATTCACCCGCCCAAAGTTGTACAAAAACAACAAAACTTCATCCCCCTTTCATTCACAGATTTCCTGTTTTCATATCATTAAAAGATATTTTCATTAAAAACAACCATTTTCAAAACTCGGGGCAAAACTGGGCAAAATATGTTAAATTACATGCCGTTTGTCGCACAAAATCCACATTAACAACGTATCCGGTACTGCTACCATGAAACTGCAACAATTACGTTATGCCCTTGAGGTTTACCGACACAATCTGAATGTCTCCGAAGCCGCTGATGCGCTTTTCACATCCCAGCCCGGCATTTCCAAACAAATCCGCCTGCTTGAAGAAGAATTGGGTATCCAAATTTTTATCCGCAGCGGCAAACGTGTGGTTTCCGTTTCGCAACCGGGCAAAGCCGTATTAGAGATTTCGGAACGGATTTTGCGTGATGTACAAAACATTAAAAATATCGGCAGCGAGTTTACCGATCATGACAGCGGCTCCCTGACCATCGCGACAACGCATACCCAGGCGCGCTATGCTTTGCCCAAAATCGTTGCGGAATTTGTCAAAAACTACCCTAAAGTCAATTTGACCATCAAACAAGGTAGCCCTTCTGCCATTGCGCAAATGGTCAGCAGCGGCGAAGCTGATTTGGCAATTATTACTGAACGCATTGACGATCATCCTGAGTTGGGCAAACTGCCCTGCTATGAATGGAACCATGCCGTCATTGTTCCGCACGACCACCCTCTTTTGGACTGCCGCAATCCTTTAAGCCTTGAAGATTTAGCTTCTTTTCCGCTGGTCACTTACGAATTTGCTTTTAATTCCGGCAGCAGTATCGCGCGTACATTTAATAAAGCGCATATTGAGCAACCTGATGTTGCCTTATCGGCTGCCGATACGGATGTATTGAAGACGTATGTCCGCTTAGGCTTGGGCGTTGGTTTGATGGCTAAAATGGCGTACGATCCCGTTGTCGATCAAGATTTACAGCTGATTGATGCGGCACACTTATTTGAACCGTCGCCCACTTGGATAGCCTTACGCACTGATACCTACCTGCGTGGTTACGCGTATGACTTTATCCAGATGTTTGCACCGAAACTGACCAGAGAAGTGGTCGACCGCATTCTGTACACGCCGGTTGTTGAAGATTTTTCAATTTAATATCTGACTATCACTTTCGTAACTTAACAATTATTCTTTAATTCTTGTTAAAAAGGCCGTCTGAAATATTTCAGACGGCCTAAGATTCAGATAGCGTGCGAACAACCGGAAACCATTTTCTTCAAGGTTGTCGCATCTAAGATTTTGATGTGCTTGTGTTCAACCGAAATCAAGCCTTCATGATGGAATTTAGACAAGGTGCGGCTGACTGTTTCCAGTTTCAGCCCCAAATAGCTGCCGATTTCCTCACGCGACATCCGCAAGATAAAATCATTGGCGGCGAATCCTCGTGAATAGAGACGCTGAGACAGGTTAAGTAAGAATGCTGCCAATCGCTCTTCAGCGCGCATATTGCCCAAAAGCAGCATAACGCCCTGATCTCGGACAATTTCGCGGCTCATCAAGCGGAAAAAGTGGGAGCGGAGGCTGGGAATATCCTGACCGAGTTCTTCAATATGTGTAAACGGAAGCTCACATACCTCGCTGTCTTCCAAAGCCACAGCATCACAGCTGTGAATATGGGAACAAATCCCATCCATACCGATCAGCTCGCCCGACATAAAAAAGCCGGTTACCTGATCTCGTCCATCTTGGCTGGCGACTGTTGTCTTAAAGAAGCCCGCACGGATGGCAAACAAAGAGGTAAACGGCTCGCCGGCACGGAACAGGTATTCACCTTTTTTCAGACGGCGGCTTTGACGAATAACCGCGTCCAATTGTGAAAATTCGTTAGGCATCAGTCCGACAGGCAAACACAGCTCGCGTAAAGAACATGTGGAACACAAGGTTTTCATTTGATGTGTTGCATTGTGTGTGGCCATAACGCACCCTTAATCTGCATAGTTCTATAAATCCCTGATGAAGCCGAATAACTATTGACCCAAGTCAAAGTCGGCATATCATTATCAGGCATTCTACCAAACTATCGAAATTTTGACTAAAATTTTCCCTAATTTCCCTACTTTATACTACAAGCCCAACCATGAAAATCATCCCCATCTCAAATAACACCAACACAAACAACGAATTACCGGAATTCGATCGTGAATTAATTGCCAGTTTGCCATCAAGCGGTCCCCGTTATACATCCTATCCGACTGCCGACCGCTTCCATGAAGGCTTTAAAGAAGCCGAATATATCCAAGCTTTAAGCCTGCGCAACATGGGCGCGCTCAACAAACCCCTTTCACTCTACATCCACATTCCCTTCTGCAATACCATCTGCTACTACTGCGGCTGCAACAAAATCATTACCAAAGACAAAAGCCGTGCCGATGCCTATATCCAGTATCTGGAAAAAGAAATGGAATTGCTGGCACCGCATTTGGGTGGAAGACACCAGCTCGCGCAGCTGCACTTCGGTGGCGGCACGCCGACCTTCCTGAGCGACGACCAACTCGAACGCGTCTTCGACATGATCCGCAAATACTTCCAGCTGATTCCCAACGGCGAATACTCCATCGAAATCGACCCGCGTAAAGTCAGCCGTGAAACCGTCCTCAAATTGGGCAAACTCGGTTTCAACCGCATGAGTGTCGGCATTCAAGACTTCGACCCTAAAGTGCAGGCAGCCGTCAATCGTATCCAAAGTTACGAAGAAACCAAAGAAGTCATCGATGCCGCCCGCGAAGCAGGGTTCAAATCCGTCAGCGTTGATTTGATTTACGGCCTGCCGCACCAAAACACCGAAAGCATCAAAACCACCATCGACACGGTCTTGTCCCTCAGTCCCGACCGCCTCGCCCTCTACCACTACGCTCACTTGCCGCATATCTTCAAACCGCAACGCCGTATCGACACCAATGTCGTTCCCGACAGCGAAGAAAAACTCGATATGCTGCAATATTGCGTCCAAACCCTGACTGAGCGAGGCTACGTTTTCATCGGCATGGACCACTTTGCCAAACCTGACGACGAGCTCTCCATCGCCCTCAAAGAAGGTTTCCTGCAACGAAATTTCCAAGGTTATTCCACCTATGCCGACTGTGACTTGGTGGCGATCGGCGTATCCTCTATTGGCAAAATCGGCAGCACCTACTCCCAAAACGAGCGCGACATCGATACCTATTACGCCGCACTCGATGCCGGACATCTGCCGATTATGCGCGGCTACCAGCTCAATCAAGACGACATTTTGCGCCGCAACATCATTCAGGATTTGATGTGCCGCTTCTCGCTCGACTATCGGATTTACGAAAGCGTGTTCGGCATTCCGTTTAGCCGTTATTTTGCAGCCGAACTGGAAGATATGAAGCAACTGGAAACCCTCGGCCTGGTCCACCTCAAACCGCACGGCCTGACCGTTACGCCGAAGGGCCGTTTCCTGATCCGCAACATCGCCATGGTGTTCGACTACCATTTACGCCATAAAGAAACCAAAGCCAAATACTCGCAAACCGTATAAACACTTAGGCCGTCTGAACATATGTGCTATATTTCAGACGGCCTTTTTTCACATCAAAAGCAACACAAAATGGATCAACCCGATTTCTTCCCCATTCCCAGCCCCTGCATCGGCGTTTGCGAAGCCAATGCCAAAGGTTATTGCAAAGGCTGCCTGCGCAGCCGGGAAGAGCGCTTGTACTGGCTCCAGATGACCGACAGCCAAAAACATCAAGTCATGCACCTTCTATCCCTCAGGAAGGCCAAAATCCGCAACCGCAAACAGGAAAAAACCGAAACGGGCGAACATCCGGTTCAAAACCTGCTCGATTTCTAAATTGCCCTTGCCTACCGCACACCACAATAAGGAAAAACATGAAAAAACTGCTTGCCTGTCTGCTGATACCATTTACCGCCCTCGCCTTAGGTACCTGCAAACCCGCTGCAACTTTACCCGAAAGCAAACCTGCCGAACTCAATTGGCAGCAGCCTAAACTCACCAGCAATGTTTGGAAAATCAGCAAAGAAGGCCAACCCGATTCCTATCTGCTCGGCACCATCCACATGGGGAAAACCAATCAGACCTTGTCTTCCGATGCCCTCAAACTGTTGCAATCCACCAACCAACTGACCACAGAAGTTGACGCATTGCCGGACAGCAGTCCGGAAACAAAAAAAATGTATCAAAAATACTTCAAAGAGGTCATGAGTACCGAACCGCTCAGTCGCAAGCTTGGCAAAACAGATTTCCGTCTTTTACAAGAAATCTATTCAAAAAATGAAGAAAGCCGACCCATTGCCCAAATTGCCGACAAACTCCATCCGTGGGCAGCATTGGTTTTTGCCGGCAGCGCATTTCCCCAAGGATATAGCGCAGAAACCGGTGCAGATATGTTGCTGACCAATGCGGCCGCCGACATCAATAAGCCGCGTGGTTCATTGGAAAGTTTGGACGATGTTACCGCGATCTTCAAAGCCCAGCCTGAAGAGACCATGCTCAACTTTCTGAAAGCCAGCATTAAAACCAATAAAGAAGAAACCGAAGATATCAAAAAACTCCATCAAGCCTATTCAGACGGCCGCTTTGAAGAACTCATCCCACTTTTGGAAGAAACCGAACAGCGCACCCTCAAACTTGTTGATACCAAGTACGCCAAAGCCATGTCCGATTGGCTGAAAAACGACCTCCTGATCCGCCGCAACTTGGCATGGTTGCCTGAAATCCGCAAGCAATCGGCCAAACAAAGCACCCTCTTTGCTGTCGGCATTGCCCATTTACCCAGCGAAAAAGGCCTAATCGAACTATTGCGTCAAGAAGGCTATCAAGTAACCCCCGAACCCAAAGTCCTGATTTGGCAATAAACCCCCAATCCAACAACAAGACCGTCTGAAAGTCTTTCTTTCAGACGGCCTTTATTTAATCTCTATTAAATGAAGCAGTAAGCAGCGTTGAGCGCCAAACTCAATCGCCCAATGCCGCTACCATCACCGCTTTAATCGTGTGCATCCGGTTTTCTGCCTGATCAAACACGATGCTGGCTTCGCTTTCAAAGACTTCTTCCGTTACTTCCACGCCATTCAGGCCGAATGTCTCATAAATCCATTCGCCGACTTTGGTTTCGCGATTATGGAAAGCAGGCAGGCAATGCATAAACTTGACTTGCGGATTTTCAGCCGCGGCCATTAATTCGGGCGTAACGCGGTAATCTTTCAGCAAATCGATACGTTCCTGCCAAGCCTCTTTAGGCTCGCCCATGCTGACCCACACATCGGTATGGATAAAATCCACGCCTTTCACGGCTTCTTTCACATTCTCCGTCAACAGAATCCGTCCACCGATCTCTTTAGCAACAGCCTGCACCGTCTCGGTAATGTTTTCAGACGGCCACAAACTTTTCGGCGCACCGATACGCACGTCCATGCCCAGTTTTGCAGCCAACACCAGCAACGAATTAGCCATGTTGTAACGCGCATCGCCGACATAGGCAAACGCAATTTGGTTCAAAGGCTTATTGCTATGCTCGCGCATCGTCAGCGCATCAGCGAGCATTTGAGTCGGGTGGAACTCGTTGGTCAAACCATTGAACACAGGCACGCCTGCATACTTGGCCAGCTCTTCCACCACATCCTGTCCAAAACCGCGATATTCGATACCGTCAAACATCCGCCCTAAAACACGCGCCGTATCCTTAATGCTTTCCTTATGCCCGATTTGGCTGGCAGAAGGCTCTAGATAAGTTACCCCGGCCCCTTGGTCGCGTGCAGCCACTTCAAACGCGCAACGGGTGCGAGTCGATGTTTTCTCGAAAATCAGGGCAATGTTTTTCCCCTTCATCCGCTGCACTTCGCGCCCTGCTTTTTTAGCAGCCTTCAATTCGGCGGCAAGGTCGAGATAGGTGGTAATTTCTTCCGGCGTAAAATCCAAAAGTTTTAAAAAATGGCGGTTTTTCAGGCTCATGTCTTATTTCTCTTTTTTCTAGCGTGGGCGTTGCCCAACATTTTTCTCCATGCAGATTTTTCCGGGCTTCCCCGACCTTCTGCTACTCAATTTTTCAGCGCGCGAAGCCTGCCCCTAATGCAGATCCTCTCAAAACAAGGCCGTCTGAACCTCGCCTCTCTCCAAGGCAAGCAACGATTGTTTGCGGTTCAAACCGCCTGCGTAGCCGGTCAGTTTGCCATCACTGCCGATAACGCGGTGACAGGGAATCAGGATAGACACCTTGTTCTGCCCGTTTGCAGCGGCAACGGCGCGGACGGCTTTAGGATTACCCAACTGTTGCGCCTGCTCCTTGTAGCTGCGCGTTTCGCCGTAAGGAATGGTCAGCAGCGCATTCCACACCTGCTGCTGAAAGGCCGTGCCTATCGTTTCCAAAGGCGTCGCAAAAACTTTCAGACGGCCTTGAAAGTATAAATCCAATTCTTGGCATAAAAGTTGCGTTTGCTCATTTTCTTGGAAAATAAACTGCCCACGCAAAGCTTTTTGGACAACCATGATTTCCTGCTCCATATGTTTCTGCCCGACAAATTCCAGCAGACACAAACCCTTACTGCCGAACACCGCCAACATCTCGCCCAACGGCGTGGCAACCGCAGCCGCAGTCAGTTCGTGCGGACTATCAGGATAACGCGTTTCCAACAGTAGGATAGCTCGGCGGATACGGACATATTCTTCAGGCGTACAACCGATACAGTCAATAAAATCCTGCTCGAACTGCTTGGCTTCGTGTTCTATAAACCGCTCGTGCAGCAAGGCTTCGAGAGTAGCGGGAAAGTCAGTTTCCAATTGCTCTCGGATATCATTCCACTTTGATGGAAGGTCGTTTAAAGAAGGCAGAGTAATCATATTTTGCCTTGTCTAATTATCGATAACTTAAACGAAAACAAAAAGAGCAAAAGAATCATATCGCCCTATCGTTTTTCAAAGCCTATACGGCCTTTTTCACTTAAACAAACGTTTCAACATACCTTCATATACTGCCGACAGCTTCGGAATATCTTCCAAACGTACGTTTTCATTGATTTGGTGGATGGTCGCGTTAGACGGGCCTAATTCGATGAGTTCTTTGGCAATGGCTTTGATGAAGCGTCCATCCGAAGTACCGCCGGTAGTGGACAATTCGGCCTCAACGCCACAAATCTCGGCAATGGCTTCGCGCGCCACATCGGTCAGTTTTCCGGCCTGAGTTAAAAACGGTTGGCCGGAACAAGACCACTGCAAATCATATTGCACGCAGTGTTTGTCCAAAATGGCGTGGACGCGTTGTTTCAGCCCTTCTTCGGTGGACTCGGTAGAAAAGCGGAAATTGAATTTGACGTTCAGCTCGCCCGGAATGACGTTGGTCGCGCCTGTGCCGCCGTTGATATTGGAAATTTGGAAACTGGTCGGTGGAAAGTATTCATTGCCCTCGTCCCAGACTTCTTGTGTCAGCTCCAGCAAGGCTGGGGCAAAAGTATGCACGGGATTGATTGCCAAATGCGGATAGGCAATATGGCCTTGCTTGCCTTTGACGGTCAGATTGCCCGACAACGAGCCGCGGCGGCCGTTTTTCAACATATCGCCTAATTTATCCACAGCAGTCGGTTCGCCGACGATACAGTAATCAATCAACTCGCCGCGCGCTTTCAACACATCGACGACTTTGGTCGTACCGTCCAGCGCATCACCCTCTTCGTCCGAAGTAATCAGGAGCGCGATGCTGCCTTGATGATTGGGATTTTCGGCAACGAATCGCTCGCAGGCGGTAACAAAACAGGCAATGCTGGTTTTCATATCCGCCGCGCCGCGGCCATACAGACGGCCTTCACGCTCGGTCGGTTCAAACGGTGGCGAATCCCATTTTTCAACAGGGCCTGTCGGCACGACGTCGGTATGTCCGGCAAAGCAGAACACCGGAGCCTGTGTACCGCGGCGCAACCAAACATTTTTGGTGTCGCCAAAATGAAGCTCTTCTACGGCAAAACCGATTTTTTGCAGGCGTTCGGCCAGCAGTTGTTGGCAGTTTTGGTCATCCGGTGTAACGGACGGGCGGGAAATCAGCGCTTTGGCAAGCTCTAGGGATTGCGTTTCGGTCATATTTGTTCACTTTGAGAAACAGGCCGTCTGAAACGTTCTGAATATAATTTTCAGACGGCCTTGAGTTTATTTGAAGATACTGAATGGGCAGTCTGCCTTTCGGTATTCTGAGTTATTTTCCATGACAAGCTTCATACAGCGGCAGTAAGTCTTCCACTGTTTCCACTATCCATTTCGCGACATCCTGCTTGCCTAAATCATCGCGTTCGATGTGTTTCCCGATGCAGAAGAAATCTTTGTCGTCTCGAAGCTTTCTATCGCCGTCGCTTTGTTGGGAGACGGTACGATAATCATCATATTCGCTTTCCGCACCGTGCCACATATCGAATGAAGCGTATTTTTCAGTATCAAAATTATCCAGCCAGCGGTTGTAATCAGGCAGCGCAATTGGGGAAACATCGGCTTTATAGCAATGCCAATCCAAGCTGACGCTCAGGCGGCGACGGTTGAGCAAAATCGATAAAATCGCTGCGGAATTTTTATATTGTTCGTATTTGAAATAGGCAAAGAAATGAGCGCGGACCTGCCAGCCGTTACACCAGCGTTCGATATGCGGCGGCGCGAACGGCGCACCCAATTCAGCGGCAACCTGCTGGATCAGCTGCTGCCATACCTGCCAGTTTTCTTTATAGTCTGCCTTGATTTGCGGAATGCTTTCAGGCTGGTATTTTTTAAGCTGGGAAAACTGGAAAAAAGGGATATTGAACAAATTGCAACTTTTTGGGGTCAGCATAGTGTATTCCTTGAGACGATTGTTTCAGACGGCCTTATTTGCGGCGGCGTGCGGCCATAATTTCGCCGATTTCGGTCAATTTTTCTTTGGGGATAAAGGTTTTGCCCATATCAAACAGCGGCTCTTCAATCGCCAGATGGATATCATATCCTGCGACAAAACGCGTGAATGCTTCGGCATCAGGGATATAGGCGTTGTCTGCTTCAAGCTTGGCAAATTCAGCCGCTACGCCGTCCCAGTTGCTATGCAGGCTGACATGTTGGCGCAACAGCTCGTCAACGCTTTCTTGTGCTTGCGGCGCGTATTGCAACAAAAGCGGAAAGAAGTTTTCTTCTTCATCTTCATGGTGCAACGGTGCGGCAATATTGAAATACTGGGCAATTTGGCGGATGGTTTGCAAAACGACTTGATTGCAGCCGTTTTCGGCAATATAGTCCGACAACATGGCAACCTGATTGCAGAAACGGCGCACTTTGCCGTGGCAGGCGTACAGCATTTCAATGGGTTCGGCAAAAGTAACGCTTTTGGTTTCAAACGGATTCATAGGATTTATTCTTAAATTAATGTTTCCAGATTATAACAAAACAGCCTGCGCAAGGCAGGCTGTCTGTTTTCGAACTTGAGGCGGATTAGTCAACCAAAGTAACTTTACCGTTCATCAAAGCACCGTGACCTGGGAAGGTACAAGCGAATTTGTATTCGCCGTCAGCCAGTTTGGCAGGATCCAGAGTCAAAGAAGATTCTTCGCCGCCACCGATCAGTTTGGTGTGGGCAACAACGCGTGCATCATCAGGTTTAACGTAGTCAGTGTCAGCTGCGCCAACGCCATCTTTGAAAATACCGTCCATGTCTTCAGTTTTACCGATAACAATGTTGTGACCCATGCTGGCTTTAGGTTGGGTACCGGTGTGTTTCAGGGTGATGGTGAATTCTTTACAAGCTTTGCTTACTTGGATTTCTTTAGTGTTGAACTGCATAGCGTCGTTGGCTTCAACAGTAGTCGCGCAGTTGCCGGCAGCAGGAGCAGCGGCAGCGTCGGCTGGAGCGGCTTCAGAAGCAGGAGCTGCATCAGCAGGTGCAGTAGTTTCTGCAGGGGCAGCTTCGGAAGCAGCAGGGGCTTCAGCAGGTTTTGCAGCTTCTTGAGAGCATGCAGCCAAGCCGATAACGGCAGCGGAAATCAGAGCCAGATAAGCTTTCATTGATGTATCTCCTAATGATGAGAGTTTTGTTAAGTTCTATTAATAGCACCACACGAATATATTAATAAAAGGCAAACGCCAAACTAAAATTTATCCGCATAGCGTGATGTGAAATTCAGGCGTTATTTTGCTACAAACTTCACACGAAATCAAAGTTTCAAGCCAAGTTTACATCAGTTTACCTAAAAGAAAACAGATACTTTCTAGGTCGTATTTCTTTAGTATTAGATGCTATCATCCGAATGAAATAAGTTTTAACATTTATTAACAATAATCTCATCTGACATAATTTTAACGGCTGTGCTTGCGTACCAATTCTGCCAATGCCGCCGCCAATTCGGGATGTTTGCCTTCCAATTTGGCTGCCGCCTCGTCAAAACTGTCTAAAGCTGCCTCGCTCAATCGCAAACTATTGGTTTTCGGCTGAGTCGGAGGCTTGGGGACTACCCTGACCACCACTTCCCTTACCCCTGCATGCAATGCTTGCAACTTGGGCAACATGGCAGGCAGGATCATTTTCAAACGCGAAGCAGCCATATTATTGGCGGCAAGCAAAACCAATCTTCCGTCTTCTACGCAGGCCGTCTGAAAATGCAGATGCAGGTTGGCCGGCAAAACCGTTTTGATTTTTGCATCCAATTTCCGCCATTGTTGCGATTGTTGCAACAAGCCCGCCAATAAATGATCGCGCTTGCCTAATTGTGCTAAATCCATATATTTCAGACGGCCTCTCAGTAAATTAACCAAACAATTACAATTGAAATACAGCAAAACCGCCTTTATTTCAAACAGCATTACCGCGTTATACAAGCGCTTGTGTTAAAATCCCAATTTCGCCCACTATTATATCAAGGCGCAGGAATTATTCATGCTGACAAACATTGCTAAGAAAATCTTCGGCAGCCGCAACGACCGCCTGCTGAAACAATATCGTAAATCCGTTGCCAAAATCAACGCGCTTGAGAAACAAATGCAGGCCTTGAGCGATGCAGAACTGCAAGCTAAAACAGCCGAATTCAAACAACGTCTCGCCGATGGACAAAGCCTGGACGACATCTTGGTCGAAGCCTTTGCCGTCTGCCGCGAAGCATCGAGCCGTGTATTGGGCATGCGCCACTTTGATGTACAGCTGATCGGCGGTATGGTCCTGCACAACGGCAAAATCGCCGAAATGCGTACCGGTGAAGGTAAAACTCTGGTGGCCACCCTTGCCGTTTATCTGAATGCATTGTCAGGAAAAGGCGTACACGTCGTTACCGTAAACGACTACCTCGCCTCCCGTGACGCGAGCATTATGGAGCCGTTGTACAACTTCTTAGGCTTGAGCGTCGGCGTGATCGTCGCCGATTTGCAACCTTTTGAACGCCAAACTGCTTATGGTGCCGACATTACTTACGGTACAAACAACGAGTTCGGTTTCGACTACCTGCGCGACAATATGGTGACCGACCAATACGACAAAGTTCAACGTGAATTGAACTTTGCCGTTGTCGACGAAGTGGACTCCATTCTGATTGACGAAGCGCGTACGCCGCTGATTATTTCCGGCCAGGCGGATGACAACATCCAGCTCTACCGTGTAATGAACGCTGTTCCTGCCCACCTTATCCGCCAAGAAACCGAAGAAGGCGAAGGCGATTACTGGGTAGATGAAAAAGCACACCAAGTCATCCTGAGCGAAGCCGGTCACGAACACGCCGAGCAAATCCTGACACAAATGGGCTTATTACAGGAAAACGACTCGCTCTACTCTGCCGCCAATATTTCCCTGATGCACCACCTCATGGCGGCATTACGTGCGCACACCCTGTTCCACAAAGACCAACACTACGTCATTCAAGACGGTGAAATCGTGATTGTGGACGAATTCACAGGCCGTCTGATGGCCGGCCGCCGTTGGTCCGAAGGCTTGCACCAAGCTGTTGAAGCCAAAGAAGGCGTAGAAATCAAACGCGAAAACCAAACGCTTGCATCTATTACCTTCCAAAACTACTTCCGCCTGTACAGCAAACTATCCGGTATGACCGGTACGGCCGACACCGAAGCCTTCGAGTTCCAAAGCATTTACAACCTCGAAACCGTCATCATCCCGACCAACCGTCCTGTACAACGTAAAGACTTCAACGACCAAATCTTCCGCTCAGCTGAAGAAAAATTTGAAGCCGTTGTCAAAGACATTGCCGAATGCCACAAAAACGGTCAACCGGTTTTGGTCGGCACCACCAGCATCGAAAACTCCGAACTGGTTTCTGACTTGTTACACAAAGCCGGTCTGCCGCATAACGTTCTGAACGCCAAAGAACACGAGCGCGAGGCATTGATTGTAGCTCAAGCCGGTAAAGTCGGCGCAATTACCGTTGCCACCAACATGGCAGGCCGCGGTACCGATATTGTTTTGGGCGGCAACCTCAAACATCAAATCGAAGCCATCCATGCCGATGAAACCTTGAGCGAACAGCAAAAACAAGCGCAAATTTCAGCCCTTGAAAGCGGTTGGCAAGCTGAACACGACCAAGTTGTGGCCGCAGGCGGTTTGCACATTATCGGTACAGAACGCCATGAAAGCCGCCGTATCGACAACCAGTTGCGCGGTCGTGCGGGCCGTCAGGGCGACCCCGGCTCCAGCCGTTTCTATCTGTCGTTTGAAGACCCATTATTGCGCCTGTTTGCACTCGACCGTGCCGCTGCCATCCTCAACCGTCTGGCACCTGAACGCGGCGTTGCCATCGAACACGGCCTGCTGACCCGTCAAATCGAAGGCGCGCAACGTAAAGTCGAAGGCCGCAACTTCGATATGCGTAAACAGGTTTTGGAATACGATGACGTTGCCAACGACCAACGTAAAGTGATTTACCATCAACGTAACGAAATCCTGACCAGCAAAGACGTCAGCGATTTGACCCGCGAAATCCGCGCCGACGTTATCAGCGACTTGGTTGATTACCACATCCCGCCTGACAGCATGGAAGAGCAATGGGACATTCCGGCACTGGAGCACCAACTTGCCGCCGATTTCCGCCTGCATGTCGATATTAAAGGCTGGCTGAAAGAAGACAGCACTTTGGACAACCAAGACATTAAAGAGCGCCTCATCAAACGCATCGAAGACGAATATGCCGAGAAAGTCGAATTGGTCGGCAAACAGGCCATGTCTGACTTCGAACGCAATGTTATGCTGCAAGTTATCGACAACCAATGGCGCGAACACCTCGCCGCTATGGACTACCTGCGCCAAGGCATCCACCTGCGCAGCTATGCTCAGAAAAATCCGAAACAGGAATACAAACGCGAAGCTTTCGCCATGTTTGAAAATCTGTGGCGCGGTATCAAACAAAACATTGCCGCTTTGCTGACCGCCGTTCAAATCGAGCGCAACAGCGAATACGACCATACTGCCGCACAAAGCGTCAGCGATGTTCAAACCGTCCACTCCGATGCGCCTGATATGGAAGAATTGCTAGGTCAATCGCAAACCGATTTGGTTACCGAAGCATTCGATCCTGACGGCACAGACTTCAGCCCTGAAGCGCTTGCACAAAATGGCCTGATTGTTCACCGCAACGATCCTTGCCCTTGCGGCAGCGGCCTGAAATACAAACAGTGCCACGGTAAATTAAACTAAGCAGTCATCTCAAAAGGCCGTCTGAATAAGTGTAAAAACGAAATCAAAGATTCTCGTTTCACCGTTCAGACGGCCTGAGAATTATCCAAATAAGCAAAAAATTTCCAAACCCAATTTCAAAAGAGTATCCCTATGGCAGGCAATACCTTCGGACAAATCTTTACCGTTACCACTTTCGGCGAAAGCCACGGCGCAGGCTTGGGCTGCATCATTGACGGCTGCCCGCCCGGATTAGAATTGAGCGAAGCGGATATCCAATTTGACCTTGACCGTCGCAAACCCGGCACCAGCCGCCACGTTACCCAACGCCGCGAAGCCGACCAAGTCGAAATCCTCTCCGGCGTATTCGAAGGCAAAACCACCGGTACCCCCATCGCCCTCCTGATCCGCAATACCGACCAACGCAGCAAAGACTATGGCAATATCGCCACCAGTTTTCGTCCCGGACACGCCGATTACACCTACTGGCACAAATACGGTACACGCGACTATCGCGGCGGCGGTAGAAGTTCCGCCCGCGAAACCGCTGCCCGCGTTGCAGCCGGAGCAGTTGCAAAAAAATGGCTGAAAGAAAAATTCGGCACGGAAATTACCGCTTACGTTACCCAAGTCGGTGAAAAAGAAATCCAGTTTGAAGGTTACAAATATATTTCCCAAAATCCTTTTTTTGCAGCAAACCAAAGCCAAATTGAAGACTTGGAAAACTATATGGACAGCGTGCGCAAATCATTGGATTCTGTCGGCGCAAAACTTCATATCGAAGCAGCCAACGTCCCTGTTGGCTTGGGCGAACCGGTTTTTGACCGCCTCGATGCAGAAATTGCCTATGCCATGATGGGCATCAATGCTGTCAAAGGCGTGGAAATCGGTGCAGGTTTTAATAGCGTAACGCAACGTGGCAGCGAACACGGTGACGAGCTCACGCCACAAGGCTTTCTATCCAACCACTCAGGCGGCATCTTGGGCGGCATCAGCACCGGACAAGACATTCATGTAAATATTGCCATCAAACCCACCAGCTCCATCGCCACACCGCGCCGGAGCATTGATATAGAGGGCAACCCTGTCGAGCTTGCCACACACGGCCGCCACGACCCCTGCGTCGGATTACGCGCTGCTCCGATTGCAGAAGCCATGCTGGCATTGGTATTGATTGACCACGCCTTACGCCATCGTGCGCAAAATGCCGATGTTCAGGTTAATACACCAGACATTGCCAAATTGGAAAAATAACCGTTTATTTCTGAATATTCTCAGAAAAATTTAGCCAAATCCCAGTCTTTATACTACAATAGCACCTTATTGCCGTATGACGAAAATACGGATTTATATTAGAGGAATACAACCGCAATGGCACAAGAAACCGCTTTGGGCGCTGCGCTGAAATCTGCCGTCCAAACTATGAGCAAGAAAAAACAGACAGACATGATTGCCGACCACATTTACGGCAAATATGATGTATTCAAACGATTCAAACCGTTGGCCGTCGGTATCGACCAAGACTTGGTTGCCGCCCTGCCCCAATACGACCCAGCACTGATTGCACGCGTACTGGCCAACCACTGCCGCCGTCCGCGCTATCTGAAAGCCCTGGCTCGCGGCGGCAAACGTTTTGACTTGAACAACCGCTTCAAAGGCGAAGTCAGTACAGAAGAACAAACCATTGCCCAACAGCACCCAGCCGTTCAACAGGCATTGGCTGCACAAGCCGAACGTCAAGCCGCTAAGGCTACTACAGAAGCAGAAGTAGCTCCTACTCAAGCCGAGACCAACGAAGCTGCTGAATAATGTTCAGACGGCCGTAAAGGCTTACACTAAATAGAAAAACCCCAATTCAATACGACACTTAAACGTCGATGAATTGGGGCTTTTTTATTACCTTAACCTTATAGCAGACTAATTAAAAATAGCTTTGTTTATCCTCACTAAACCCCAAAATCTTTTCCAAGATATTCCTAATAAGGTATTTCTCTATTACCTTGATTATTCTTGTATCAGTTCAAACATTGAAAAGCATGATTTGTGCATCGTTAAAACAAACTAAAATCTATCCTTTACAAAAATAAGTAAAGGCCAGCGGATTCGGATTTGAAGTGCAACTTTCCCTAACAGAAAAAGGCCAGTATGCGGTAGCATACGGCCTTTCCTGCAAGAAAGATTGCCATGAGCTACACACAACTGACCCAAGACGAACGATACCACATCCAATACCTATCCCGCCACTGCACCCTCACCGAAATCGCCAAACAGCTTAACCGCCACAAAAGCACCATCAGCCGAGAAATCAAGCGGCACTGCTTACAAGGGCAACAATACAGCGCCGAAAAAGCCCAGCGGCAAAGCCAGACTATCAAGCAGCGTAAGCGACAACCCTATAAGCTCGATTCGCAGCTGATTCAACACATAGACACCCTTATCCGCCGCAAACTTAGTCCCGAACAAATATGCGGCTACCTGCACAAACACCACCAAATCACGCTCCACCATAGCACCATTTACCGCTACCTTCACCAAGACAAAAGCAACGGCGGCACTTTGTGGCAACATCTCAGAATATGCAGCAAACCCTACCGAAAACGCTACGGCAGCACATGGACCAGAGGCAAAGTACCCAACCGTGTCGGCATAGAAAACCGACCCGCCGTCGTCGACCAAAAATCCCGTATCGGCGATTGGGAGGCCGACACCATCGTCGGCAAAGGCCAGAAAAGCGCATTATTGACCTTGGTCGAACGCGTTACCCGCTACACCATCATCTGCAAATTGAAGAACTTAAAAGCCGAAGACACTGCCCGGGCAGCCGTTAGGGCATTAAAGGTTCATAAAGTCAGAGTGCACACCATCACCATGGATAACGGCAAAGAGTTCTACCAACACACCAAAATAACCAAAGCATTGAAAGCGGAGACTTATTTTTGCCGCCCTTACCATTCTTGGGAGAAAGGGCTGAATGAGAACACCAACGGACTCATCCGGCAATACTTCCCCAAACAAACCGATTTCCGCAACATCAGTGATCGGGAGATACGCAGGGTTCAAGATGAGTTGAACCACCGACCAAGAAAAACACTTGGCTACGAAACGCCAAGTGTTTTATTCTTGAATCTGTTCCAACCACTAATACACTAGTGTTGCACTTGAAATCCGAATCCAAGGCCGTCTGAAATCTATCTTTCAGACGGCCTTTTGAAATCAAGCAATCAATTAAAACACGGCTTGCAAAACCAAATAGCTGACAACAGACAAAACGGCAGCAGCAGGCAAGGTAATAACCCAAGCAAGGCCGATCGGTTTCATCAATTTCCAGTTGGCATTGCGGTTAACCAAGCCGATACCCAAAACTGCACCTACCAAGATATGGGTACTGGAAACAGGCAAGCCCATAAATGATGCGGCCATCACGACGGCGGCGGCCGAAAGCTCTGCTGAGAAGCCGGAGGCAGGGTGCATTTCTGCCAAGCTGGTGCCTACGGTTTTAATCACTTCTTTACCGACAAACCACAAGCCGACGATCAAAGCGATACCGAAAGTCAACATAGCAATCGGCGGCACGGCGTTTTGAGCAGTAATGCTGTTGGTACGCAACACATCCATAATCGCGGCAAACGGACCAATCGCATTGGCAATATCGTTCGCACCATGGCTGAATGCAAAACCGCAAGCGGTAAATACCTGCATCCATGAGAACATTTGGAAAGTCGATTTATCCAAATCTTTGCGTTTCAAACTTTTGGCAAATACAAACGTACCCATCCAAATAGCCGCGCCGATCATGAAAATGGTCAGGAAGCTGTTTACATTGCTCATGCCCAAATGCAGATTTTTCAGACCTTTGAAAATCAACATGGCCGCAATCATCATGCCGCCGACAGAAGCAATAAACGGTACCCAGGAATGCAGGGCTTTGTAAGAATCAACTTCACCCTTACGGCTATCAAAGCGGTGCAGACCGCGATAATACTCAGACTGCAATTCTTCAGGATCAAAGTCCGGCTCATCATAAATTTGGGCATCGTGCGCCATTTTGGTGGCGTATTCGACTTTTTCAGATTCACTTAAGGCTTCAAAAAACAGGCGATGCTCTTCTTTATAGGCTTTCTTCTCCAGCTTGATGCCTTTAAGCGTATTATCAGCCCAAGAGTTGTAGTCCAAAACGTTTTTCTTAATTCGTGAAAACAACAGATAGGAAACGATACCGCCCAATACGGGAGACAAAATCCAAGACAAGGCAATTTCGCCCAACTTGTCCCATTGAATCAACGCAACGGAATCCACACCGTTCAATGCCGCCATACACAAGGCGCTACCGACGATACCGCCGATAATGGCATGTGTCGTGGAAACCGGCAAGCCTTTGCGCGATGCAAAAAGCAGCCACAATGCGGCAGCCAAAAGCGCAGACATCATAATAAAGACAAACTGCATCGGATCCAGATGCATGCCATTCAAATCGACAATACCCTTACGGATGGTATCTGTTACCTCGCCGCCAGCAATCACTGCACCGCTGACTTCAAATACTGCCGCAATCAACAAAGCTTGAGGAATGGTCAATGTGCCGGAGCCGACACTTGTACCGAAAGAGTTGGCAATATCGTTACCACCCACATTAAACGCCATAAAGACGCCGAAAAAGGTAGCAAGGATAAACAGGCCGGAGTGGTTGTAGTGGGTATAACCCAAGCCCCAATAAATAAAATAGCCGACCATGCTCACAAGCATAGCGGCAAAAACCGTATTAATCAGCTTCAAGTTCGCACTCGACTGAGTTTGAGCCATGGAAAGTTTCCTTTTGGAAAACATGTTGAGTCGCGTTATTTTAACCTCTTTGTAATCTTTCTTGCACCAACTATTTACATTAAATGCCGAAATTCCCGTAAAAACGTCAAAAGGCGTTAAAATGTCGTTTTACCTTCTCTTTCTGTAACCGAAATGCAACCCCAATACTATATCGGCATCATGTCCGGAACCAGCATGGACGGTGCCGATGCCGTACTGATTCAAATGCAGGGTAAGCAATGGCAACGCGCCGTTGCTCATAGCTTTCTACCCTATTCAGACGGCCTGCGCCAAGAATTGTTGGCACTGCAAGACATAGGCGAAAATGAATTGCACAGAAGCAATATCCTGGCGCAAACACTCAGCCGCCTATACGCCCAAACCGTCCAACAACTATTGGCAGAACAAAACCTGTCGGCCAAAGACATTGCCGCGATCGGCTGCCACGGACAAACCATCCGCCATGCGCCTGAACACGGTTACAGCATTCAACTGGTCAACCTCTCCCTGTTAGCTGAACTGACCGGCATTTTCACTGTCGGCGACTTTCGCAGCCGCGACCTTGCCTGCAACGGCCAAGGTGCACCCCTCGTTCCAGCCTTTCACGAAGCGCTGTTTCAAGATGCGAATGAAACCCGCGCCGTACTCAACATTGGCGGTATTTCCAATATCAGTATCCTCCCACACGACAGCCCTTCTTTCGGCTTCGATACCGGCCCCGGCAATATGCTGATGGATGCATGGATGCAACATATTTGGCAGCAGCCTTACGACAAAAACGGGGAAAAAGCTGCACAAGGCAAAATCCTCCCTGATCTGCTCGCTTCCCTGCTCGACCATCCTTATTTCAGCCGCCCTTATCCCAAAAGTACAGGCCGAGAGTTGTTTTCCCTAAGCTGGCTTCAAGGCCATCTGAAAGGTAATGAAAAGCCGGAAGATGTGATACGTACATTGGTCTTTTATACCGCACAAACCATTTTTGACGCGGCCAAACAAGCTGCTCCGGTGATTCATCATCTTTATATCTGCGGCGGCGGCATCCGCAATCCTGTTTTGATGCAAGACTTGGAAACCCTGTTTTCTCCCGACACCAAATTGCACAGTACAGCCAAGCTCCATCTTGACCCGCAATGGGTGGAAGCCGCCGCTTTTGCCTGGCTTGCAGCCTGTTGGTGCAATCAAGTCCCGAGCAATCCCCACCATGCAACCGGCGCACATTCACACCGAATTTTAGGCTCAGGACATTACGGCAACTAAAGTTAAATCAATAAAAAGGCCGTCTGAACATTTTCAGACGGCCTTTACTATATTAGCCTTTCCTTATTCTTCTTCCGGCAAACGATTGATTTTCACACGGGCAATCCGTTGTCCGTCCTTCTCAACCACTTCAAAACGCCAGCCATGATAATCGATGAAGTCGCCCACATCAGGAATACTTTGCAATTCTTCCATAATCAAGCCGGCAACAGTATGGAAGTCCGCATCTTCTTCTTGAGCAGGCAGATTTAACTGGGAAGCCAATTCCACATACTCCAATGCACCATCCACAGACAGCGTTTCATCCTGGCTGGCTGGAGCAGCTTCTTCTTCCTCACGCTCGAATTCCTCTGGGAACTCACCGGCAATGGTTTCCAACAAATCTTTCATGGTCACCATACCCAACACCGCGCCAAATTCATCCACCACCAACGCATAATCCGCGCTGCTTTGACGGAACAATTCAATCGCATTTAACGCCGTCGTACTGTCCGGCAAAATCAATGGCTGGCGCAAGGCCGTCTGAATATTGATTTCTCCCGATTCAAGCAGCTGGTTCAGCAAATCTTTTTTACTGATATAGCCCAAAGGCTCATCTACACCTGCCTTACCGACAACCAACAAACGGCTATACGGCGTATTTTTCAACTGCGCATTTTGTTCTTCCCGACTTTGGGAAATATCCAATTTCTCGATTTCCCGACGCGGAATCATCACGCCCATAATCGGGCGTTCCGCCAAAGTCAGCACGCTGCGAATCATGGATTTTTCGTTTTCTTCAAAATGCTCGTCATCGCCGCCGTTGTCGCCTGCTTTTGCCAAAATGCTTTCGCGGATACCCATCATGCCCAACACATTTTCAGCGGTACGCTTACGCCAAGAAGTGCTGATATAGTCATTTTTACGGGCATTCTTTTGCGAAACCTGATTAAACAGTTCGATCAAAATCGAGAAGCCAATCGCCGCATACAAATAGCCTTTCGGAATATGGAAATGGAAGGCTTCTGCAATCAGGCTGAAACCAATCATCAACAAGAAACCCAAACACAACATCACAACGGTTGGATGCTTGTCCACAAAGGCAGTCAACGGTTTGCTGGCAGAAATCATCACCGTCATCGCCACAACAACCGCACCCATTGCCACCACAATATGATCCACCATCGCCACTGCCGTAATAACAGAATCGATAGAGAAAACTGCATCCAAAATCAAGATTTGCGCCACAACGCCCCAAAAAGAAGAATGCTTCTTCTGTCCTTCAGCAACCGCAAATTGATTGTGGCCCTCAAGGCGTTCGTGCAGCTCAGTAGTCGCTTTATAAAGCAGGAAAATACCGCCGGCAAACATAATCATGTCTTTGCCGGAAATCTCCAAGCCGCCCAACTCAAACAAAGGTCGAGTCAGCGTCATGATGTGCGCCATGAAGCCCAACATGAAAATCCGAATAACGACAGCCAAACCCAAGCCCGTTATCCGCGCCCTATCCCGTTGCGACGGTTTGACCTTGTTTGCCAAAATTGCTACGAAAACAAGGTTATCAATACCTAAAACAACTTCCAAAACCAGAAGCGTGGCAAAGCCTATCCAAGTATGCGGCTCTGCCAACCAACTGAAATCCATAATGATTGTGTTCCTTTAAAATACAAAAAGGCAGCCGTTCCGCTTAAAACGGACAGACTGCCAAAGTTCGGGCATAAATAAAGGGAAAGAAGCGGTATAACAACTACTCTGCTCTGCGTCTTTCATGAAAAATTTATGCCTCGGTCAACAATAATGGCAAACAGTTTATCAGTTTGAAGAAAGAAAGGCAAAGTCTAACAGCATATTTTCTTTTAAAAACAGCCTATACCAGCACTTACCAGCTTTCAGACGACCTTTTCTTACTTGATAAAACCATCAATCGGCGCATAACCCAAAAAATCTGCCTGCTCATTCAATATCACAACCCATTCTTTACTTCGCGCACTGGTAAATGGCAAGAAATACAACTCTTTCCCATCATTTCTCAGCGAAGCCTGTTCCAAAATTGACTCCTCATTCATGCCACGGGCTTTTGCCAAGACAGACAACGGTTTCATTGCTTTACGAATTTTCTCACGTTCCTGCTGCGAATCTGGCAACCACCAAGAAGGCCTCATACTTGGTTCAACACCTTTCAAAGACAAATCAAGACCTTGGTTAGCTTCGTCCGGGCTCATCGCTTCACGCAACCCAACACGGCGTACGCCAAACCAAGATAAATCCTGCAAATCCTTCGGAGCATGGCTCAAATCATTTACATCAATTTCTGCAGCAGTTACCACATTTATCCTATCGGTTTCGAATGCGGAAACCACTGGACGCGCCAAAGATACGTTGCACAAACCATAAATTAAAGCAGCCAGCTGAATCATGCCGATTAAGGAAAAATCAACAATCCTCTCTTTAAGTTTTTTGCTCGGACTGGCAAGAATCAAAGTCAGCAACGGGCCGCAAACAATATCTACTGAAATGACCAGTTTATATAAAGCCAATCCGCCTGTCAGCTCGGCATACGGATAAGGATACCAAACTCCAAATACTAACAAAGCGGCCAATCCTGCCAAAATCAGACTAATCAACAAATGCCATGCCGCATTTTTTAATGCGAACCGAAAGCGTGGTGAAGAATGTAATGTATGTGCGTTTTCCATAGATAACAATAAGATATTATTTCTTCTATAAATATTATGTAGCTAAAAAAATAAATGAGATATTTAAATATGCTGGTAGGCCGTCTGAAAATTGAAGCATTAACTGCAATCATCTCACCACGCATTATCAATATATTAAAAATACTAATAAATAGATAAAATAAAAACCACCATGTAACATGGTGGTTTTAAAATTTGGCTCCCCGACCTGGGCTCGAACCAGGGACCTGCGGATTAACAGTCCGTCGCTCTACCGACTGAGCTATCGGGGAATTAAAGATGGAATTATATAGAAAATATCAGAAACCTGTCAAGCAACAATCTATATAAAACAAAAATATTTTTATATCTTTTTAATTTATAAAAATTTTATAAGATTTCAGCAATTTGTTTGGCTGCACGTTTCGCATCCAACAAAATCAAGCCCAATTTACCGCTTTCTTTTGCCATCAATACCAACACTGCATTTTCACCTGCTTGACTCAACAGAATATAGCCATTTTTACCTTTAACCATTACCTGATCCAACTCACCGCAAGCCAACTCATGTACGGAACGATTGCCCAATGCCAAAAGCGTTGCCGACATCGCACCTACACGGTCTGCATTCAAGTGGGAAGGCAGCATGGTTGCGATCGGCAGGCCGTCTGTAGAAATAACTGCAGAGGCAGTGATATCCGCAGAAGTATTGTTCAAATCGCTTAATACAGAGATTAATAGTTGTTGCATAGTCGCTCCATTCTAAAATAAATATCGGTCAGGCAAAAATCAACGGCTGCCGTATCGGTGATACAGCACTTTAACCAAAGTAACAAAAGCCTCTTTATTTAAGTCAGGCATTCCACCAATTACCAAAATCAGCTTGGTCATGCCAATATACAGGGGGAAAAAGGTCAATTCACTTTGGCCTGAAGGATCACAAATACCCCATGCGCTATTATTGATATGTAGGTTATTGCGAATCAAAAGACGGTGTTTGTCTTCCATTTTGGCCACTTCACTCGCCAAAAGGCCCAACTCTTCCGCAGCCTCGTGATGGAAATTAGCATTGGCAAAATACAAACCGTTTTCATCAGCCAATAAAGCTTTGCCAGAATTAGACAACTGTTCCAACAATGTAGGCAATTGCTCGTCAGTCAAATGGATATCGTCTGTGCTGATTTCTTCATCACCATACAAAAATTCCAAGCGTTGGAGGCGATACAGTAGGTTCAAAGCGGTATTGATGTCGCTGGTATCCGCCCATGCCAAGATTTTTTCGCTGCTGATGGTTTCAGACGGCTCTGCACGCAACAGGCCATACAATAAAGTTCTGCTGGCACTGGGCGTATCATTTGAAACAGCATAATACGCACCCGCCGGTGTAATCTTAGGATATAAATTTGCTTGTAAAGAAAGTGTCGCTTCCATCTTATACCTCTAATCCGGGGTCAATTGAGAACAACATGGCAGTAACCAATTGTTTTACATCGTCTTCTCGACGCGCATCAATCTCAAAAACCGGTACATTAAAATTATTCTGTGCTAAATATTTTTGATAAACATCCACGCTTGGTAAGGATCGGATATCCATCTTTGTTACCCCTACAACCAGAGGCGCTTTTTTCAGCAACTCCCGAAATGCATCCAAGAAGAATTGCAGGTCTTTCAATGGATTGCTTCTTGTATTATCCAAAAGAAGCACCAAGCCCATACTGCCTTGGCTCAGAATTTCCCACATGAAATTAAAACGCTCCTGACCAGGCGTACCATACAGATGAACCTTGGTTTCCTCATCCAAATGAATGACACCGTAGTCCATCGCCACAGTCGTGTACCCCTTGCGGACAAGTGTCATATCGGATGCGGATGCATCGGTTTGAACCGGTGGTTCATCAGATAAAGCTGAAATTGCAGTGGTTTTACCTACGCCAACAGGACCGGTAAAGATAATTTTATTTTCTTTCATGACGTGTCCTTTACGATTTACCCAGCAACTTACGCATCAGGCGTTGCAACAGACCGCGAGGTTGTTCTTTCGACGGACCGGCAATTTTTTGAGCCTCTTTGCTCATTGCTGTTTCAGGTACGTCTTTGCTATTCACATCAATCTGTTCATTCAACGAAGGCGTATTGTTCGCATCAGTTGCAAACTCTGTATCTGTTGCCAAAAAGCCTGTCATATATGTTGCCGATAAATAATTTAAAATATCAGGCATTTCTAAAGGCATAACTTTATAGAGGATGTTCAGATTAACCGACGTTTTTGTCAGAAATGCCGACAGACGCATAGATTCCGGAACATGTGCCAAACGGGTTAAGTTTGGCCACCGCTTGAGTGTAAAGACAGTTTGCGGCGTCATCGGATAAATCAGACGGCCTGATGCAGTCCAAATAGCCATTTGCCACAAGCATGACATAATGGTGACTTTGGCTTTTTCTTTCCATTGAGGATTATCAGGAACGGCCTTACACACGACAGCCAAGTTATCGTTCTTACACAATTTCTCCAACTCATTGGCGCTGACTGTCAACAGTACTCGCTGGATACTAGGAAACACGATCAATATCGGCTTGCCTTCATGCAAGACGGCAATATCTTGGTGTCCTTGACTGGCAAATTTCAACGCACCCAACAAGCCTTTATTTGGATTAAATCGGCGAATGGTGGCTTTTCTTGCGCCATCAGAATTTGATTGTCCTTTATTCTCTTCAGCCGCTTGTTGTTCAGACGGCTCAAAAACATTCCCGCCCTGAGCCAGGCTGCGCAAAACAGGAAACAAGGTATCGAATTTAACCGGCTTGGCCAAATAAGGAGTCGTTACGGTTGGCAACTCGGAAGAAAACATCGCCACAGGTACTTCCGGATAAGTTTTCTTCGACTCTTTCCAAGCTTCTACACCTGCCGGCGTATCGGTATCAACCAATACCAAATCCGGTTTTTCATCAGAATCAGGAGAAACGATGACGTAATTCGTCGTATTGTGCATTTTAAATGCCATACGGAATACCGCCTGCTGTTGCTCACCCATCTCCTGTAACATAACCCGTATGGTTTTAATTTTTGGTAAATGATTATTCATTACTCGTACTTTCTACGATTATCTTATTTTTTTGAATATTGGTTCATTCGTTGCAAGAGACGGCTCATTGCCAAGACAACCTCTTCAGGCAGGCTGACAACACGCTCGCGCAACAGGCGCAGGAATTGTTCTAAACGTCCCCAGTCTTCGACGCGTTCGTACAAATCAAACAAGATGATGTACAGCTGCGATTCTTGAGGATACTGTAAAACAGCTTGTTCCAGAGTGCTGATAGCCAAATCCAACTGACCGTAAGCCAACAGAGATTCCACTTCTTTCAGAGCTTCATCAGCAGGTGAAGAGCTTGCACTGATGACAGAAGAATCTTTTTGAACCAAATCGCGATATTTGGCTTTCATCTGCAAAGAACTTGGCTGAATATAACCGCGCTTCAAACCAATCTCTTTAATTTGCTGTTCAGACGGCCCTTTTTCCAAATCATCAAAAATTTCGTGATAACCAAGGCTATAACCCCAACCAAGCATACGTTCTTTTACTTGACGGCCATATTGGCCCAAAGAGTGGTAAAGCTTCCACAGATGCTTGGCAAACTGCCCTACTTCTTCATTCTGATAATCCAGACGCAAGGCATCGATAATGAGACCAGCAGGTTTCGCAGAAGTTTGGATTGCTTTGTTGTATTGATGCAAAGCAGTCTCGTAACTAATCTTGTTTTTCAGGATTTTTGCACTACGCTCCGGCTTGGCAAAACCAATCACCGCACCCATCTCTTCAGGGCTGATTTCGCCAAAGTCTTTCTTGCCTAATACGATAGGCGCGCGTTTGCCCATACCTGGCATGACAATGCGTTCGGCCGAATCGTTCTCAAAGGCAATATGCTCATCGGAAGCAACTTCCAAACCGCTTTGTTCGCCAATTTGACGATCCACTTCCTGCATATTCCAACCGAGATGATGTTCGGCAAAAACGCGCAAGCGCAGGTTGGTTGAATCCAAAGCCAGACCGGCTTTCAAGTATTCGGCAACACTGTCTTCAGAAAGGGAAGCACTATGGCGCTCAAGCGTATCTGCGAGCATGTCGATATTGCCGACGCGCAGATTCAAACCGATTAATTCATGAACCAGTTTTTCCGGCGCACCGTCTTCCAAGGTATTGAGATAACCGGCCAAAGACTCTGCAGCCTTACTCTCATAACCGAATTGTTTATAAACCTGGTATTCGGTCAATGGATCGACTTCTTGCGCGGAGACAGAAGCTGTTGCATCGTTTGATCCGCTTCCGCCCCATTCCCAGTCTTGATTATCCGCATTGGAAACTGTCTGGTTGACTTTCTCAATCCAGTCGTTTCCATCCTCAGAGGAGGCTGTATGAGCAGCAGATGTACGGCCGCTTTTTGATGCATGTGCGCTTTGTTTGTCTGAATTGTTACTTTGTTTATGACGAACAAAAACCAACACCAGCAAAAAAAGCACCAGCAAAAGAATAGTTAAAAGTTGATAGTTCAAGAACACCTCCCGGTCTTGTGCTGCAAACTGCATTTATTAACATCTGTTGCTTTACACGCAACTTCAACGCTATTAATTCCCCAAACGAATGATGATAACATGAACGCACCCATTTTCACATTAGAAACCCTACCCCCATAAAGGACTTGATACCAATTTACAACTCAAACACACCAATGGATTCAACATGCGAGGTTTGTGCAAACATATTCATGATTCCTACCGCCTTAAACTTATAGCCCTTATCAACCAAGACACCGGCATCTCGTGCAAATGTTGATGGATTGCACGAAACATACACTATCTTCTGAGGCAAAAACGGCTTGTGTAGCGATTTGACAACAGCATAAGCCCCGTTTCTCGGAGGATCCAGCAACATCTTGTCAAATTGCCCCCACGACTCAACAGTTTTTTCATCGGTATCGAACAAGTCTGCAACAGAAAACGTCATATTCTCGGCACAACGATTCAGGCGTGCATTTTCCCTTGCCCTATCGACCAAATAATCGGCACCTTCAATACCGACAACCGATGCACCACTTTTTGCCAGCGGCAAACTAAAATTGCCCAAACCGCAAAACAAATCGGCAATCCTCTCCCCTTTTTGAGGGTTTAAAAGCCTGACCGCCCTTGCCACCATCACTTCGTTCAATTGCGCATTAATCTGCGTAAAATCACCCGGCTTGTAAGGCATTTCCACATCAAATTGAGCAAAAGTATAGTTCAGGGCAGGCGCGTTCTCAGGGTAAAACGGCAAAGACTCGGCATGATCCTGCAGCCATATTTGCCATGCCTTTTCAGCACCCGACAATATCTTATCAAACCAATTACGCAATTCGCTTAATATTTGTCCAAACGGTTGATTTACGAAACGAATGTTGAATACGGTCACATTTTTTCCGCAATAAAACTCAACAAATTTCACTTTCACACCGTCATCATGCAGCTTTTGCAGCAAATTGCGGACATCAGGCAACCTATCGGACACATGCTTAGGCAAAATATGGCAATGGCGGATATTGACGACATCATGGCTTTTTTTGGCCTGAAAACCGAGTTTCAGACGGCCTTGCTTATCCATCGAAACACTTAAACGTGCTCTATCGCGATAATACCAGGAGTAACCATATAAAGGGGGCAAAATTATCTCAGGCTTGACCTTACCTATCCGTTCCAACTGCTCTTCCAAAATCCGTTGCTTTAATGCAACTTGCGCGCCAAAGGAAACATGTTGAAGCGAACAACCGCCACATGTATCAAAATAGCAACAAGCTGGCTCAATGCGTTCGGAAGAAGGTTTTAAAACCGTTTCGACCTGAGCTTCTGCAAACTGCTTTTTTTCTTTATGAATGGCAAACGTTACACGCTCTCCGGGCAGCGCACCGCCGATGAATACAGTCTTCCCATCGACTCTGGCAACACCCCTGCCCTCATAATCCAAAGAAAAAACTTCCGCCTCTTGATACCGTTCTTTCACACTCATACCGTTTCCGTCAGACAGCCGCTTACCGGCCGTCTGACTGTCTTCCAATACCGAAAGCGCATATTTTCTCACAAAAACACAGAGTTTCAGGTATCATGCGCCAAAAACTTTCATTTCAAACCCTACAAAAAAAGACGACATGAAAAAAATACTGTTCGGCCTGACCGCCGCCCTTTTAACTTCAGCCGCTGCTGCAAACACACTTATTCCAGACGTCTCCCCCGCCTCTTCCGGACAACACGTCGTTATCAATATTACGCAACAGCGTTTGTTCCTCTACGACAACGGTAAACTGAGCAAAATTTATCCTGTTGCCGTCGGCAAAGCCATGACCCAAACCAATCTGGGCGAACATAAAATAGGCGCAAAAGCCTACAACCCGGTTTGGCATATCCCTAAATCCATCCAAAAAGAACGCAATGACGGAGTTAAAAGCGTACCGGCCGGCCCGAATAACCCGCTGGGCCCGGTATTTGTCCGTCTTGGCGACCCTAAATTAAGCCTTGGCATTCACGGCACCAATGCCCCTGCCAGCGTACCCGGCGTCCGCAGCCATGGTTGCGTGCGCATGAAATCGCCTGACGCATTGGAATTCGCCAAAACCATCGCAACAGGTTCTCCTGCCTCCGTTATCTATCAAATGGCAAGTCTGAACGAAGATGCCAACCAAAACTTGTGGCTGGCTGCCTATCGCGACCCATACGACAAGAAAAACCTTGATACGGCTGCCCTGAAAAAAAGCATTACTGCCTGGGCAAAAGCGCACGGCAAAACCATTCCTGCCGCACGTGTGGATGCAATCCTGAAAGGACGCACCGGCGCAGCAAACTGTCTGACCTGCGCCAAAGGTGTGAAACTCAAATCGCCTTTGAAGTCTTTGGCATGGACCAGCGGCACGGATGCTTACAGCAAACCTAAAGTCATGCCGAAACCGGCTCCTGCTAAAGATGTGGTATTGCCTCAAGGAACTGAAATCGAAGTCGATGCTACCGACGATACAAACAAGGCAGCATCCGAACCGAAACAAAGCGTTCGTCCGACTCCGGTGAAACCGGCAAAACCTGCTGCCAAACCGGCAACCACTCCGGCCGATACTCCTGCTTCTGTGCCTAAAGCCGCTTCCGAACCGGCTACTACCCCTGCCTCTTCCCCTGCGAAAGATGCTCCGACAAGCAGCGAACCTGCAGATTTGTTGTTCTAAGCAGAACAAAATACATAGCCAAAGGCCGTCTGAAATGAATTTTTCAGACGGCCTTTTCGTACAACTGGATATTGGAAATATATGCCCCTCTTAATTCAGACGGCCTTTTTACTTTCCAAATATTCCGACAAACCGCACTCGCGCAAAATACAGCTTGGGCATTCATGACAACCACCAACCACGCCGTTATAACAGGTATGCGTGTGCTCACGAATATAATCCAATGCACCCATTTCATCTGCCAGCGCCCATGTTTGCGCTTTGGTTAAATACATCAAGGGCGTATGGATTTGAAAAGCGTAATCCATGGCCAGATTCAGCGTGACATTCATCGACTTGACGAACACATCGCGGCAGTCGGGATAACCGGAAAAATCGGTTTCGCACACGCCGGCAATAATATGGCGTATTCCCTGCCCTTTGGCGTAAATGGCGGCATAAAGCAAAAACAAAGCATTGCGTCCATCTACAAATGTATTGGGCAGGCCGTCTGAAGCTGTTTCAATGGATGCCGTATCATCCATCAAGGCGTTATGTGTAATCTGTTGCATCAGGCTCAAATCGAGTACTGTCTGCTTCACGCCCAAATCTTGGGCAATCCAACGCGCGCGCTCCAATTCGATGGCGTGGCGTTGCCCATATTGAAAAGTGATGGCCTGCACATTTTCACGGCCATATGTTTGAATTGCCTGAATCAGGCAGGTTGTTGAATCCTGCCCGCCCGAAAAAATAACGAGGGCCTGCTGTTTTTCCATAGTAAATTCCTAGTTTTGTTAACGCGGGAGGTTTGCGAACCGCGTGATTCGAAGATTGACGGATTATAACGGATTTCGTCTATAATCACGGCACTTCATTTTCTTTTATATAGCATAATCATGAGCATTTACGCCCTGAAACCAAAATTCCAAAACCTATTGCGCCCCATTGTTAAGCGACTGTATCAAAAAGGTATTACTGCCAATCAGATTACCCTGTTTGCCTGCGCCGTTTCTATTTTGATCGGTTTGCTTTTAGCATTGTTTGCTGGTGTATCCACACTATTCTGGCTTTTACCGATCTGGTTGTTTGTCCGTATGGCGCTGAATGCGATGGACGGTATGCTGGCACGGGAGTTCGGCCAACAATCGGCATTAGGCGGTTATTTGAATGAAATCACTGATATTGCCGCAGATGCTGCTTTGTATCTGCCTTTTGCCTTTATCGCGCCCTTCGGCGGCGTACAAATTGCCCTGTTTATTTGGCTGGCGGCAATGACTGAATTTTGCGGCGTTTTGGGACAAGTCCATGGCAACGGCCGTCGTTATGACGGACCATTCGGCAAAAGCGATCGCGCATTCTTTATCGGCGCATTGGCAGTATGGTATGCAATTGCCGGCAGCTTCCATTCGCTTTTCTATATCCTTATGTGGCTGGCCTGCGCGGCATTGGTTTATACCTGCTACAAACGTGTCATCAATGGCTTGAAGGCCGTCTGAAACTTGTCCACGTTCTTGGGTTAATCATCATTGATTAAAATATTTAAACCCATCACCCCGTTTTACTGAAAACAAAAAAGGCCGTCTGAAACCATAAACTATCGGTTTCAGACGGCCTTTTATTCAGTAGCCAAGATAACTTATTGTTTACCCAGTTGGCTGTAATCTACCAACATATACTTGGCAGTAATTTTCTGCGAAGCATTGCCTTCATCGCCCATCAAAATCATTTGAGGCTTGCCGTTAACGGTAATTGAATCGACGGCTTCAACGTTGGTAATGTGTTGCAGATTAGGCAAAGAGATTTTTTGCGGTTCATCGGTCGGATTACCGCTCCAAGTCCACAGTTGTGAGAATTTCTGTCCATTCTCATCCTTCACTTCATTAGCGATCACGTAGGTTTTCAAAACAGGATCATAGTTGAGGGAACGGATACCGCCGCCATCAATATCAATCACGGCCACTTCGTCAAACTCAGGCTTGGCATTGCGCTCAAATACATCTTTCGGATTGCTGATAAACGCGACCAAAGCCATGTTGTTGAACTCAGGATCACGGAAGCCCAAAACAAGACGTTTTTTCACTGGATCAAACGCCATGCCCTCAATATTGATTTCTTCAAAAGAAACCTCTGCCTTGGTTCGCTCGCGAATCAAATCATGCAGCTTGTGATCGGTTTCCAAAACCTGCGTCAGATTGTCGTAGCTGGTCAGCCCCAACACATTGCCGTCTTGGATTTTAAAGCGCATCAGGTGTTCGCGGTCAGGCGATCGGTTGCCTTTACGGGTGCGTGAGTGTGAAGTCATTGCGTAGATAAAGCCTTCATCGTCGCGCGCCAAAGCCTCCAAGTCGCTGAGACGGCGTTTGAAACCGGTAATCACGCGCGTATCCAATGCCTCGTCTTCTACAAACCTGCCGGTTTTATCAATGCTGATGATACTGAATGCATGGTTGGGTTCGTCTTCCGCGATCAGCAACTTACCGTCCGGAAGCTGTTGTACGGCAGAAGGCTCAAATACGCCGTTAAACATATTGATACCCAGCGAACGCAACTCTGCCGCGTTGTTGGCCGGAGGCATCAGCAATGACGGCAATGTTTTTACGCCGATAAATGCCGCCAGCGAAGCCAGCAAGCCCCAGCGGAATACCGCGTAAGATAAGTTAATGTATTTGAACTGTTTATCCGCCAACAAACCGAGCCAGTAAAGATGGTCGCTCATCTTTTCATAGATTTGTTTACGATCGCCCATAATCTCCTGCATCATTTCCCAATATTGATCTTTTTGCAGTTTCACACGGTCTTCATAAATCAAAATATTGGGTTGGCTGCCGCCAAAAAAGCGCGTTTCGGTACTACTGAGGCGGGTTTTCAAATCCCGCAGTTTCGAACGGCCGCGGATGAAATCCTTAAACCATGTACGCGCCGCCTGCATTTTACCGATACGTTCCGGCGAAGCAGAAAGCAATGCAAACACGATAGATGCTGCGGCAGTAATCATAAACGTACTGGCCGGAATCAAAAATTCGGGCGACGATGAAAAAATAAACGCGCCCGAAATCATCAGCGCAGAAACAATAAAACCATTCAGCGAAATCATAATATTTGCTTTGGTTGCCGCCAGCGCCAACAATTCCATCTCCGAGCGTACGGCATTGCGGAACATGGTTTCCACGCCCTTATTCGTACCCAACAGATCAGACGCATTCAAATCCTCGGCTTTATTTTTTTTCTTTTTCGCCTTGTCTTTTTTGCGTTTGGCCTTCTTCTCGTTTTTTTCAGACGGCATTTCAGGATGTTCAACTACATCCTGACCTTCTACTGCTTCCTGAATTTCTACCGCGTCAGCCACAACCTCAACTTCGTTTTCAACAACACCGTTTTGCTTGTGATCCCACAAATCAACATCCTGTTGGGATTCTGCAGATGTGCCGTCGTTTAAAGGTTTGCCTTGGTCGCCCATCTGCTTCTGCCGGCCATTTTCCTTCCAATCATTCAAATCCATATCATGACTCCCAACATCAAACACTTTGAATTAAATGGAAAATAAAAAACATATTTAGTTCATTTATTTTAGGTAATTTACATGCCGCTTACATTCTTTAAATACCTAAATAGCAAACTGCCGCAGAACCCCAAAGTCCTGCGACAATCCGCCTTGCATCAAAATATTAATAGTCGATGCGTTCTTTAATAATTTTCAAATCAGGATAAGACAAAACAATGTCGTACTCACGACCATCTTTAAAAGCCTCGATATCCAACACAGGCTGGCCTCGACGGCTATCGGCTTCAACATCGTGAACTTGATAGCCGCGTTGCTCCAACATTTTTACGGCTTTAGCACGGTTTTGCTCGAAGTTTTTGTCGCTGTAGATTTTGTGTTCAATGTAATCGCTGGCACCGGCAGTAGCAGCAGACAAAGCAACGATGGCGGTCAATAAGAATTTTTTCATGTTTGATTTCCTTTTCAAATGTGTATTCGGGTTTCGATGGATGTATTAAAACACAGTAAAATTAGCAGTTAATTAGTGCTTGGTTAAACGCAGTAAAGGCCGTCTGAAAACTGTTCAGACAGCCTTTAACCTTAATTATCAAATTTCAAACGTATTGCCCAAGTGTAAATCCGGAGAGTTAGAAACAATGAAAAGCCTGCAGCGAATATTCACCCAACAAACGGACAAATCATGAACAAATTTTGCGAAATCACCTTTTGCCAACAAATCGGCAGCAACAAACAGCACAACCAAGATGCCCTTTTTAACGGCGAACAAGTGTTTCAATATAAACTCAAAACCGCTGAAACACGTCTTGAAACCCGTCCACGCTTTATCATCGGGATAGCCGACGGCATTTCCAATAGCAATCGTCCCGAAAAAGCCAGCAAATCAGCCATGCACCTATTAAGCCATACAACCAAACTCAGCCGTCAAACCATCAATCATGTACAAACCGCTTTATCTAAAGAGTTGGCAGAGGATTATTTTGGTTCCTCAACCACTTTTGTTGCCGCCGAAATCGACCAAACCACCGGCAAAACCGAAATCATCAGCGTAGGCGACAGCCGCGCCTATTTGATTGATACACAAGGAAAATGGAAGCAACTGACCCAAGATCACTCGATACTCTCCGAATTGCTGGATGGTTTGTCGGATAAAAAAGAAGAAGGGTTTGCCACCATATATGGCGGCGTTTCTTCTTATCTAGTAGCAGATTATTCCGATTTCCAAGACAAAATGTGCCATGTCGAGCTTACGCTTAAAGCAGGAGAAAGCCTGCTGCTTTGTTCAGACGGCCTAAGCGACGCTCTTTCAGAAGAAATAAGAGAAAAAATTTGGCAACAATATGATAACGATAAGTCCCGTCTGACTGTATTTCGTAAATTAATTGCGAAACAAAGAGTTTATGATGATATGTCGGTAGTAGTTTGCCGATTGTAGTCTATAATGTTTACCTATTTTTCATACTAAGGGGTATCTATATGAGCATAGAAAAAGCAGAAATACTCAAGATTGATGACATATTTAAATTAAATTTGAGTATCCCTAATTATCAAAGACCATACAAATGGACAATTAAAAATGTACAACAATTAATCGATGACCTGCTCCAAAATTTTAGAGAGGGGAAAAAAATATATCGCATCGGCACAATTGTTTTAAATAAGGATAAAGACTGTTCTGAAATATCTGAAATAGTAGATGGCCAACAACGGCTTATTACACTCTCGTTATTGCTTCATAAACTGGGGAAGGATGATGTGTCTCTTTTAGAAGAAAAACTGAATCATAGCATCAGCAAAAATAATATTACAACGAACTATAATTTTCTCAAAAACTATAATTTCACAAATAAATTTAAGGATTATCTCCTTAACAGGTGTGAAATGGTTTGTATCGAATTAGATGACTTAGATGAGGCTTTTCAATTTTTTGATTCACAAAATGCCAGAGGCAAACCTTTAGAATCTTATGACCTCTTAAAAGCTTATCATTTAAGAGACATGAGAGATAAAGACGAGAAGGTCATTCACCAATGTGTCGAACGCTGGGAAAAATCTGCAATGTCTAACGATATAAATAATTTAGATAAAATTATCAACTATATCTTATTTAGACTTCGCCGCTGGCATTATAAAGAGAATGCAGAAATATTTACATCAGATGAATTAGATACATTTAAAGGCGTTCATGAAAAAGTTGATTATCCTTACTTACATGGAATATTAGCTACTCATGCCATACAAAAATTATCACATGAAAATCCATTTTTATATCGATCGATATCAGCATTTCAAGCCACACAAGTGCTAATTAATGGAAAATATTTCTTTGATTACATTGAAAATTATACGGCCATCTATGAAAAACTATTTAAAGAAAAGGATGGGTTGTTAGATAAAATTCATTCTATTAATGGAATTGATTTAGAAAAAGGAGTAATGGCTTTTTTAAACAATCATAAATACAGTTATCGAACTGGTGATAAATACATTAGAAATTTATTTGAATGTACCGTATTGTTATACTTTGATAAATTTGGAGCAAGCCATTTTGAAGAATTTATAACAAAAGCTTTTCTATGGGCTTATCGTACTCGGGTAGAATCTCAGCGTATTACCTTTAAGACCATTGAAAATAAAGTTCATGATATAGCTGGATTAATTTCTTATATTGAAAAATCCATTACCCCCGAACAAGTCATGCGTTTTATTCAACAAACCGAAAAAGTCAATTTTTCAAAACATGTAGATCCTAAAATAAAAGAGATTTTGGAAATTAAAGATGAAAACAAATAATAATTACGTAAAAACATTAACCATAAATGAATTATTGAATAAAGACAGATATATTATTCCTATTTATCAACGTAATTACGCATGGGGAGATGATGAAATCAGCCTTCTTATCCAAGACCTATGGAATGCATATGAGAAAAATGAGAAAAATAAGAATAATTATTATATTGGCAGCTTAGTCATTTATAAAAGAGGAAATGGAGATTTAGAAGTCATAGACGGACAACAACGATTGACCACACTGACTTTAATCATGCACTACTTAAAATCAATGCACTACTTAAAATCAGATACCTTTGTTAGAAATGTATACTTTGAGCATAGAAATGACTCCGACTATGCCTTAGGACATCTTGACTCTGACTCCATACCTGATATTTTTAAAAATGCTTTAAAATCAATAAAAAAATATTGGGAAACTGAGAGAACAGAAAAAGAAGGAAGGTGTTTGGCAGAGTTCTTACAAGAAAACGTTAAAATTATTAGAACCGAAGTACCCAAAGACACCGACCTCAATCATTACTTTGAAATTATGAATACGCGGGGAGAGCAATTAGAAAAACATGAGATTATCAAGGCTACTTTGATGAAGGTTTTAGACACAGATAGTGAGCGCTCTATTTTTGCCAAAATTTGGGATGCGTGTTCTGACATGAGCCGATATGTTGTAATGGGAATTAACCCTTCACTTAGAGAAAATATTTTTGGCAAGAATTGGGAAAATACTATCCCAACAAAATTTAATGAAATTATTGAGAATATTGCTGATGCAGAAAAGACTCAACATTCAGATACCGGCCCCGCAAATGAAGAACAATCAATTCTTCAATTAATAATAGACGATAAGGAGCATCCCCACCCTTCACAGGAAAAAGAAAACGGGCTGACAGATGGGCGTTTTAATTCTGTTATTGATTTCCCTAACTTCTTAATGCATATCTTGAAAATTTATCTAGAAAAATTTCCTACCGGCATTAACAAAGTTACCTTTAAAAAGATTTCTCTGGATGAAAAAGAACTTTGGCATGCTTTTGACAATGAAGACTGGAACAAAGAAAAGATCGTAAATTTCATAGATACATTGCTATCTTGTCGGTATTTATTTGATAAATATATTATTAAATCAAACTCTTTACGCTCAGAAAATGAGCATTGGTCTTTATGGGAAATTAAAAAAGAAGAATCAAAGAATTATTCCTATAAAAATGTTTTTGGTATCGACAATGGCAATTCCACTGATACTGAAGAAACCAATGACAAAACTAAGAACGCAATAATGTTGCTTTCTATGTTTCATGTTTCTAATCCATCCCGAATATATAAAAACTGGCTATATGCTACATTGCGTTGGTTATTCGAGAATAAGAAAAGTATTACTCAAGAAACATATATTCAGTTTCTTGAAAATCTTTGCGATAAATTTTATTTTGAAAACAACTGCAATGGAAACAGGGATTTTATGAAAATTATCTTAAATGATAATTACACCATCTCTTCAGTACATAAGACTTGGAATGATGGAGTAAACGTCCCAAATTTTGTATTTAATCGATTGGATTATCAATTATGGAAATATCCGGAAAAAGTAGAAGACTTTTCAGACAAGAAACAATCTATCTGGAAAAATTTTAGATTTAGTTTTAGAAGCTCGGTTGAGCACCATTACCCACAAAATCCCTCTCAAGATTCTCGCCTAGATAAATTAGATACAAATGTCTTAGATAATTTTGGCAATCTTTATTTGTTATCTCAAAGTAAAAATTCCCGTTTAAGTAATTTACCTCCAAATTTGAAACGGCAGTATTACGAAAAAGAGGTTGCTTATGATAGTTTGAAACAAGCCATTATGATGAATTATCCAAACTGGACAGAAAGTGAGATAAAAGATCATGAGGAAAAAATGCTAAAAATCTTAAACGAACCACTGACTGACTCATCGTATCAACCATAATCGGCACTTAACACATCTCTTCGTCCGTCTATCGGATAATCATTGCATTTATTCGATATGTCATGATACTGTTCAAAAAATATGACTATTAGGAGTTTCTCATGTCCGAACAACAAAAATTCTTTTCTACCCAAGACGGGACTTCGCTTTTCTACCGCTATCGCCCTGCTGCCGATGGTTCTTTCGATAAAGCCATTGTGCTGTTTCATCGCGGGCATGAGCATTCCGGCCGGATGATGTTTGTTGCCGATGAGCTGGGTTTCAACGATTTTTCCTATTTTGCTTGGGATGCGCGTGGTCATGGTTACAGCCCTGGTGAACGTGGCGATAGTCCGAGTATCGGCACTTCGGTTGCAGACGTAGATGATTTTATCCGACACATTCAAAGCGAATACGGCATCAAACCTGAAAACATCTGCGTGATTGCACAAAGTGTCGGAGCGGTATTGGTTTCTACTTGGTTGCACGATTACGCGCCGAAAATCCGTTGCGCCGTATTGGCTTCGCCTGCGTTCAAAGTCAAACTCTATGTTCCGTTTGCCCGTACCGGTTTGAAAATGATGCAAAAATGGCGTGGCAATTTCTTTGTCAACAGCTATGTCAAAGCCCACTATCTGACCCACAATGTCGAACGTCAAAAAAGCTACGACAACGATCCGCTTATTGCCCGCGCTATTTCTGTGCGCATCCTGCTGGGTTTATATGAAGCGGCCGAACGCGTCGTTGCCGATGCACAAGCGATTACTACGCCTGTACAACTGTTGATTTCAGGCAGCGATTGGGTTGTTCATCACAAACCGCAACACGATTTCTACAACCGTTTGGGCAGCCATATTAAAGAACGCCATATCCTGCCCGGTTTCTACCACGACACTTTAGGCGAGCAAAACCGTGAAATCGCGTTTATCGAAATGCGCCGTTTTATCCGCGAGCGTTTCAATCAGCCTTTGCAACAAGTCGATCTGACTCAAGCGCACTTATTTGGAGACAGCCGTCGCGAAGCTGACGAACTGGCGACGCCTTTGCCTGTTTGTACGCCTCGCGGCGCATTCTGGGCAATATATCGCGCCTCGCTCAAACTGGGTTCGCGCTGGAGTGAAGGCTTGAGAATCGGTCAAGAAACAGGTTTTGATTCGGGCAGCACATTGGATTATGTCTACCGCAATCAACCGCAAGGCAGCAATGCTTTCGGTGTATGGGTGGACAAATACTATCTTAACGCTATCGGCTGGCGCGGCATTCGCCAACGCAAAGTCAATATCGGCAAAGCCATTCAGACGGCCTCAGCCAAACTGCGTGAAGCAGGCAAACCGGTACACGTTTTGGATATCGCATCCGGTCATGGCCGCTATGTATTGGATGCCCTGACTGCCGACACATTGCCTAATTCCGTACGCTTGCGCGATTACAGTCCGATTAATGTCGAAGCCGGTCGCAAGCTGATTGCCGAGCGCGGCTTACAAGACACGGTTACCTTCAATGAGGTCAATGCCTATGACCGCGCCAATTATCACGATTTACAGCCGCGTCCTACCCTGGGCATCGTCTCCGGCCTGCACGAATTGTTTGCCGACAATGATTTGATTTTGAACTCGCTCTACGGCTTTGGAGAAGCCATTGAAACCGGCGGCTACCTGATCTACACCGGCCAGCCGTGGCATCCGCAACTGGAAATGATTGCCCGCGCCCTGACCAGCCACAAAGCAGGCAACCCAAACTGGGTAATGCGCCGTCGCAGTCAGCAGGAAATGGATCAGCTGGTTGAAAAAGCCGGTTTTGAAAAAATCCATCAATGGATAGACGAAGACGGTATTTTCACCGTGAGCTTGGCAGTGAAGAAATAAAAAAATAAAGGCCGTCTGAACAATTCTTTAACTTTCAGACGGCCTTATTTAAACCATGTACCTATCCATGAAACCCTCCCTAAAAACCTCCCTGCTCAAGCTGATTTTAGTTGGCGCACTGTTCTACACCAGCTACGGCCTATCCAACCATTACGCGGCGTCGCTGGACTATGTGCCTGAAATCGCTTTTACATGGGAGAGCAATATTCCGTTTTGGGCATGGACGATTGTGCCTTATTGGTCGCTAAACCTGATGTATACCGCGGCATTTTTTCTTTGCCGTGATACACATGAACAAAACCGATATGTAGCGCACCTTGTAGCCGCCCAACTGATTGCAACTGTTTGCTTTGTACTGTTTCCGCTGCGTTTCGGGTGGCCTAAACCGCCTGCCGATGGGCTGTCAGGCTGGCTGTTTGATTCATTGGCTGCATTTGATTTGCCGTACAACCAAGCGCCATCTTTGCATATCGCGTTGGCGATTATCGTGGGTGCATTTTATTGGACGCGCTTTCCCAAAATCCGCCTGCCGCTTTTCTTATGGCAAAGCCTGATTGCCTTGTCGGTACTGACGACTTATCAACATCATTTTATTGACGTGCCGACCGGAGCATTGCTTGGCTGGCTGGTGTTGTGGGCTTTCCCGCGTCAGATGACTTCGCCGTTAAAACTGGGCTCGATTAATGTACACTCAAGAAAGATTGCGTTGCTGTATTTGCTTGGCGCGTATTTGATGGCTTTGCCTGCGCTGCTGGGTGGTGTGTGGCTGTGGTTGATATGGATTAGCGTGTCTTTGCTGATGGTGGCCTTTGCCTATTTGACTGGGAATGCAAACATATTCCAAAAACAGGCTAACGGTAAATTATCGGCGGCAGCGACGGTTTTACTATTGCCTTATCTGGTGGGCGTACGGCTAAACATGGCGTATTGGTTACGCGGTAAGGCGAAAACGGCACAAGTCCGCCATGATGTATGGATTGGCAGCGTTTTGGGAATTTCAAACCATCTGCCTGCCGTATTGGATGTATGCGCCGAATATCCCTGCCGTAGCTATCAAGGAGAATATCGCTCCCTACCTTTACTGGATATGGTAACGCCGTCTGAAAACGATTTGGTTCAGACGGCCTTGATATTGGAAACCTTGCGCCAAAAACACGGCAAAGTGCTGATATGCTGCGCTTTGGGTTATGGAAGAAGTGCCGCAGTGGTGCTGACGTGGCTGCTGGTCTATGGTGGCTGCAAAGACTTGGCACAAGCGAAGGCCGAACTCAAACAGGCTCGGCCGCAAATGGTATTATCGCCGGCCACTGCCCAAGCAGTCGAAGCTGCGGCCAACCGTTTAAAACAAGGATAATGATGGACAACGCAACCGATAGCCGTATTATTGCCCACCTGCTCTCTACCGCACATTATGTTGCCACCTGTAACGCCTTACTGCTCGCCTTGTCGGTAAAATATGGTGGTGCATGGTTTGCGGTGCAACTTGTCTTGGCAGCGGTTTTGCTGTACTGCCATATCCGCATTCACTTCGACCACCGCGTGTTCCAAGACTTTGCCGACAACCGCTACTCTCCTGAAGACTTTGACTACGCCTTACAGCAAAACGGTTTGCGTCAAATTTCAGGCAGCCGTACGTTGACCCAACGGATAAACGGTGCACTTTCCCTATGGCGCAACTGCTTATACCTGACCGCCGCCCAATTTTTAATTTTGCTTATCCAAAGCATTTGATTATTTTTGCTGATTTACCCAAACCGAATCCTTAGCGGTATCTCACTCCCAAAGGCAGAAACAATGAAAAACTTCCTCAAAAAACAACTTGCCTGGCTGACCGACCAAGCCTTGTGTCTGTCGGTCTCTTTTCTTACGGGCGTACGCCCTAAAAGTCCGCGCGAGCTGACATTCAATCAGCACCAAAAGGTCTATTACGCCAATCACGGCAGTCATGGTGATTTTGTGTTGGTGTGGATTTCCCTGCCCCGCCGCTGGCGCTTGTCCACGCGTCCAGTCGCCGGTTCGGATTACTGGCTGACAAGCAAACTCAAACGCTTCATCATTCAAAACGTTTTCAACGCCTTGCTGATTCCGCGCCATAGCGATAATCCGCAAGCAATTACCGAACAGATGAAAGACGCGCTAAACGCAGGCGACTCCTTGATTATTTTCCCTGAAGGCACGCGTAATACTGACGACAACACTATCCTGCTGCCGTTCAAGTCCGGCATTTATCATCTGGCAAAAAGCAAACCCGATACCGAATTTGTGCCGATTTGGATAGACAACATCAGCCGCGTACTGCCCAAAGGCAAAATCCTGCCTATCCCGCTTTTGTGTGAAGTATATATCGGACAGCCGCTCACCTTGCAGGAAAACGAAGACAAAGACAGTTTTTTGACACGCAGCCGTGAAGCACTGCTGGCACTCAGGCCGTCTGAAAACGACCGCAGCGAGCCTCGCCAAAATGAATCTGAAGTTCATCAAAATAAAGGAGGACAAGCATGAGCCTTTCTACGACTTCCCAAAAAATCATTGTCGAACAAGCCTCCACTCATTTGACTCCGCAAGCCAGCTATATTTTTGTCGGCGTGTTTGTCGTATTGTGTTTTGCCAGCATCATCGGACAATGGCTCAAGCGCAAAAATGGCGCAGATAATGCCACCATCGCCAACCTCAACGCCCGCATTTACGCATGGTGGCTGATGACGCTGGTGTTGCTGGGCGCGTTTTGGTTCGGCAAAATCGGGACGGTTGTACTGTTTTTCCTGATTTCATTTGCCGCACTACGCGAATTTATGACCCTCGTCTATCGCCGCCGCAGCGACTATTACAGCATGGTTGTCTGCTTTTACCTGCTGCTGCCGGTGCAATACTATTTCGTCTATGACGGCTGGTATGGCATGTTCAGCATTTTTATTCCGGTTTACGGCTTTTTGATACTGCCGATTATTGCCAGCCTCAGCGGCCAAACCGCGCATTTTTTGGAACGCGCCGCCAAAACGCAATGGATGGCGATGATTTGCATATTCTGTCTGTCCCATGTTCCGGCGCTGATGTTTCTGGACTTGGACGGCTTCGATAATAGCAACAATATCCTATTGCTGATCTTCCTGATTGGCGTAGTGCAAGTATCGGATGTGTTGCAATACGTTTGGGGCAAACTGATTGGCGGTGCAAAAATCATGCCTTCGCTTTCGCCGTCAAAAACTATTTCCGGCACTGTCGGAGGTATTTTGTCGGCCACAGCCATTGCCGCGCTAATGGCGCCGATTACGCCGTTCTCCCACGGCCAAGCGGCCGTTATTGGCTTTATCGTCTGCCTGATGGGCTTTTTTGGCGGCCTAGTTATGTCTGCCATCAAACGCGATTACGGTGTCAAAGACTGGGGCAATATGATACGCGGCCACGGCGGTATGCTTGACCGCGTGGATTCGATTTGTTTTGCCGCACCCGTGTTTTTCCACATCACCCGTTATTTCTGGAACGGCTAAACTTCAGGCCGTCTGAAAGCTGTTTTCAGACGGCCTTTAATGCATGAAACTGCCAGCCCTGCCGATTCGTTATACAATACGCGACATTGTTATTACATACACACAACATGAATAAACCCTCTCCAATCTTTCCCATTTTTCTTGCTACGATTATCTTTGCCCTCATTGTTTGGTCAGGCATCAATCCCCATGACCGCGCGGTTTGGTACGCCGAAATCATCCCTGTAGCATCCGTATTCTTCCTGCTGGTTGCCACCTACCGCATTTTCCGCTTCAGCAACCTGGCCTACTTATTCATGAGTTTCTGGCTCATCATGCATTCCATCGGTGCATACTACACTTTTGCCGATGTGCCATTTGAATCCATCAACCGCTTTGTCGAGCCAATTTTGGGCGAAAACCGCAATCATTACGACCGTATTGCTCATTACATCATCGGCTTTTATGCCTACCCGATGGCCGAGTGGCTGCTGCGCCGCAAGCTGTGCAATCTGCCGTTGGCCTTATTTTTCTCCCTGTTCTTCATTATGAGCGTAGCTGCCGCCTATGAAATCATCGAATGGCAATATGCCGTTATCGACGGTGGAGAAGCCGGACTGGAATTTTTGGGTTCTCAAGGCGATATTTGGGACGCGCAAAAAGACATGCTTGCCGATACTTTGGGCGCGTTAACCTCGCTGTTTATTTTTGTGTTTACCCGTCCCGATAAACGTTTGGGTTCCTCTTAAATATATCTCTTTAAAATAAAAGGCCGTCTGAAACAGATTTTCAGACGGCTTTTTTTCATTTTTCTATCGGTATTATTGTAAAAATTAATAAATGCGATAGTTAAAAACATAAGCTGATTTTGAAACAAAATCCGTCATCAAAATTTTAAGCACATGAAATATATAAAAAACAACATCTGTTAAGGTTTTGTAAACAATATGCCTACGTCAACCTGAATTTTTCGATTTGATTTAAGTCAGCATATCTTGTGTCATTAATCCATAAAATATTCGGAATTCTACAAAATATTGATTAACCCGATAGAGGTTATCATCAAGACGAGGAACACAAAATGCAAAAAATTCCAGAATTGGTCTGCCCCGCCGGCAACCTGCCTGCACTGAAAACCGCTGTGGACAACGGTGCGGACACGGTTTACATGGGTTTGAAAGATGCGACCAATGCACGAAACTTTCCGGGACTGAATTTCGATATGAAATCGGCACGGGAAGGCGTAGCTTACGCCCATGCGCGCGGACGCAATGTACTGATGGCCATCAATACATTCGCACAAGCCGGCCAAGTGGAGCGTTGGCACGCTGCTGTGGATACGGCGGCGGATTTGGGGGCCGATGCGATTATTGTTGCCGACCCCGCCATCATGGCGTATGCGGCAGACAAACATCCGAATTTACGCCTGCATATGTCGGTACAAGGTTCGGCCACCAATTACGAAGCCATCAATATGATGAAAGAGCTGTTCGGCATCCGTCGTGCCGTTTTGCCGCGCGTGCTGACCATCGATCAGGTCAAACATGTGATTGACAATACTGATGTGGAAATTGAAGTCTTTGGTTTCGGCAGTTTGTGTGTGATGGTGGAAGGCCGTTGCATCTTGTCGAGCTATGCAACAGGCGAATCGCCCAATATGCAAGGTGTCTGCTCTCCGGCAAAATCCGTCCGCTGGGAACAACTGCCCGACCGCATGAACGTACGTTTAAACCAGGTATTGATAGACCAATACAAACCCAATGAACCGGCAGGTTATCCAACCTTGTGCAAAGGCCGCTTTGAAGTCAATGATGAGACCTACTATGCTTTGGAAGAACCGACCAGCCTAAATGTTTTGGAAATGTTGCCCGAACTCATCAAAATCGGTGTATCCGCCATCAAAATCGAGGGACGCCAACGCAGTCCGATGTATACGGCGCAAGTAACCAAATCCCTGCGCCAAGCACTGGATGCAGCCGCAGCCGACCCGTCTCATTTCAAAGTCAATCCGTCCTGGAACAATGCCTTGAGCAAAGTTTCAGAAGGTCATCAGACAACTTTGGGCGCATACAACCGCCCATGGAAATAAGGGGAAAAAAATGAATTCATTGAAATTGTCGCTGGGCCCTATTTTATTTTTCTGGCAAAAAGAAGCACTACTGGAATTTTACGTTTCCATGCTGGATACGCCGTTGGACACTGTTTATTTGGGCGAGGTAGTCTGCTCACGCCGTCAGAAAATGCGCTTTGCTGACTGGTTCGGACTGGCTGAAGACCTGGCAGAAAGCGGTAAGGAGATTATTCTTTCCTCACAAGTCCTGCTCGAAAGTGAATCTGATCTGAAACGCCTACGCAAAATTACGGAGCAGGGAAAGTTTAAAGTTGAAGCCAACGACATGGGTGCGGTCAAATTGGCACGCGAACATGGCATCCCATTTGTTGCCGGTGCAAGCCTGAATATCTACAACGAAACTACTTTGGACGTATTCCGAAAATTAGGGGCATTCCGCTGGATTGCACCGTCCGAGCTGAGCCGCGATAAGGTTGCCGAAATCATCAAGGCTTCAGACGGCATTGAAACCGAACTCTTCGCTTGGGGTAAAATGCCGCTCGCCTATTCATCACGTTGCTTTACCGCCCGCCATTACAATTTGAATAAAGACAGTTGCGAGTTCCGCTGCCTCGACCACGAGCACGGTATGGCCATGAATACGCGCGAAGGCCAGCCGTTTCTCACCATCAACGGCATCCAAACCATGTCTTACGGCTGCCAAAACCTACTGCCCCACCATGAAGACTTAAATAAAATCGGCGTGAATATGCTCAGACTGTCGCCACAAATGCAC